>CAJABS010000028.1 GCA_903938075.1 uncultured Chloroflexota bacterium
TGCATCGGACGCAGCCGCACCAACGTCATGGCGAAAGCCACAGCGTGGTGATTGCATAGTCCGAATCAGCCCCGAGCCCGCGTCGAATCCGGCGCGGAATAGTAGAAGGAGGACCTCATGAAGGTCTTTAAGAAGAGTGGGGCAGTTGCCGCGCTCGTTGCGCTTTCGCTAGTCGCAACGGCCTGCGGTGGTAGTTCTGCCAAGGCTGTTGACTTTGTCTTCTTCGGAGGGATCACCGCAACCGGTGCTCCGCTCGTTCGAAGCCAGATGACGGCCGCAGGTCTTGGTGACCTCGCGTTCATGGGCGGCGACGGTATCGTCGACGGAGATAGCCCAGAGTCCTATGTCGGCACCGCTGGCGCCGCCGCAGCAAATAGCTTCGGCTCAGTTGCCGGTATCAACGAAGAGTTGATCCCAGATGCAGCTGGCTTTGCTGCAAAGTTCGAGGCTGAGTTTGGCAAGGCGCCAGGCGCATATGCCGCATCATCGTACGCCTGCACCCAGGTTCTCTTGACGGCGATCGGCAAGGCTGCCGTTGCTGGCGATGTAACCCGTGAGACGGTACGCGCTACGGCAGTGGATCCAGCCGCAAAGTACGACACTGCCCTTGGCAGCGTCACCTTTGACGAGGTTGGCGACACGACCCAGCGAATCATCTCCCTCTATGAGGTTAAGGATGGCAAGTGGGGGTTCGTTGATCAGGTGAACGCAGGTGAAGACCAGACGGGTGGCGACAAGCCAGCTTATGGGGACGCATCTGCGGGCAAGGTTCTGAAGATCGGCATCTCTCTCCCGCTATCGGGAGCTTCTGCTGCATCGTCAGAGCCTGCACGTGACGGCGCGATTCTCGCAATCAACGAAGCGAACGAGCTCGGCGGCGTAGGTGGGTACACCTTCGAGGCCGTGATCAAGGACCACACCGGTTCTGATGGTTCGCACGCTCCTGACATCGCAGCCGCTGACATGACCGCATTCGTTGCGGACGCTGATGTCGTCGGCGTTGTTGGGCCGTTCAACTCGGGTTCAGCAAAGGCACAGATTCCAGTCTCCAACGAGGCAGGTCTCTTCCAGTGCTCCCCGTCGAACACGAATCCTTCCCTCACTATCGGTGAGGAAGGGGCGACACTTCGAGCCGCAAATCCTGACAAGATCAATTACGTTCGACTCTGCTCGAACGATAATTTCCAGGGCAGCGCGCTCGCGAAGTACGCTTATGCAACTCTTGGCCTTCGCTCGGCACTCGTCATTGACGACACCGAGACGTACGGCAAGGGTCTAGCTGACGTATTCGCAGAAGAGTTCACGAAGCTCGGGGGAACAGTTGTGGGTCGAGAGGCGGCTGCAAAGACGACTACCGACTACGCAGCGATCCTGAGCAAGTACGTTCCAGTCGCAGCAGAATAACTAGTTCCCCGAGGGGGAACTTTGGGTAACATTGACCGCCTGGACCAGGTCTCCTGGTCCAGGCGGTTGACTACTCGGCAGAAGGGAGCACAGATTGGCATCGTTGAGGGCA
>CAJABS010000029.1 GCA_903938075.1 uncultured Chloroflexota bacterium
AACCTGCCGCTTTTCGAGAGCGGTGCCTTCAACCACTCGGCCACCTTTCCACGGCGGAGAATAGCCCATAGATAGAAAGCATCACCCCCGGGGGTCGCCCGGAGGTGATGCGTTTTGCCTAGGTACGGTTAGAAACTGGAGCTACGCGGTCTTGCGGCCTCGCAGCATCAGCCCGGCCCCTACGGTCAGCAGTGCGCCGATCGAGAGCCAGTACGTGAAGGTGTCACCCTCACGGTTGGTCTCTGGGAGCTCCTCGCCGATGGCAGCCTCGCCGGCTGCGCCACCGATGACTACACGCGTCTGCACATCGTCGGCATTTCCCGAGATGTCATCTGGGCCGTCCCAGTTTGCGGCCGTTGCCTCACCCACGTCGATCATGTTGTCCGAATCTGCGTCGGTCCAGTCATCGTTCCATCCGAGGCCCAACACCTTGAGCGCCCCGAGATCCCCAATGAAGTGGTTGTGCCAGCACGACGCGATATCTGTGTCGGTCAATCCGGTCCACAGTGCCGCCCCATCTGCAGTCATAGCGAGTGTGCACGTCGTGCCGTTATCTGAAGTGTCCAGATTTGGCAGCAACACCGTCAGCCACGAAAGATAGTGATCTGAACCGCTTGACAAGACGCCGCCGCCTGCTGCGTTGAATGCCGCGATGTCAGTCGCGCTGTCAGCCAGCGCTTGCTCCATTGCAGTGGTGACCGCCGGATTATCGTTAACCTCGTCTTCGTCGGTGCCAGTCTGACTACCCTCGTACTCATCGCCAAGATCATTGTCGCCATCATCGCCTGGAATAAAGATGACAGCGACATTGACTGTTCCAGCGGTAAGCGCGTTGAAGAATGCCGTTACCTCAGCTGCAGTGTCGTAATAGGTGACGATAGGCGCCGCAGTGGCACCACCATTAAGGCGATCAAGTTCAGCCTTGGCGGCCTCCATCATGCAGTAGGTATCCGTCACGTCGTTGGTCGTGCAGCTTGCCCCACCGTCATTTGCCGTGACCCCGATGCTGGTTGCATAGTCATCTGATCCGACCGAGCCGATCACGGCGATAGAGTTGCTCGCACCTGCACGCAGCTCTGTTGCCAGCATTTCCTTCAGCGAGAGCATGATGTACTTCCAGCCATCGACAGTCACAACAACATCTGGGGTGGCGGGATCTGCATCGTGGTCAGACCAATCCGATTCGCCGTGGCCATTCTGGTCATCACCACCGAGCTGGATTGGTCCGGTCGCGCCAGTTGCTCGCACGGCACCACTTGGTGCTGCTGCGAAGGTGAGCACTAGCGCAAGGGCTAGAAGTAGTCGTCCTAGGCGGGCCATGCTGTTCTCCCTTTTTTCACACTTGCCGTATGCAGTGCCGCACCAGAGTGCGTCAAGACGGCGTGTAGTCATTAGACGGGAGAGAGGCCAAAAAGTGGTGAAAAATCTTGCGATTAGAAAAGTTTTCAGTTGAAAACTTTTCAGTTTGAGCGCTACGGTTTCGCTTTTTCCCGGCGCCCCCACCGTGCAATGCCACGTGCTGCAAGTGCAATCGCAAGAAGGAGGGCACCCGCACCGATGACGGGAAGCAGCTGCGAGATACCCTCCGGCACCTCGCCGTCCACTGTCGGGCTCGGCGATGGCGATTGCAGAGGGGAGGCTTCCGGCGAGCCCGATGCGTCACTGCTCGGGGACGAGGTGGTGCTCGGAACCGGGGTTGGTGCTGTCGAAATGGATGGGCGTGGCGTTGCTGTGGGTGCCGGCGTTGTGCTTGGTGATGGCGAAACCGATGGCGTCGGAGTCGGTGCGACCCAGAGCGGATCAATGGTGAAGCGCACCACCCGTTGCTCAACGTAGTCATCGAGATGAATGACCCGCCAATACATGGCGTAAGTACCGGGGGGCAGTGCGGAAATGCCGCTCAAATGCATCCGGGAGCAGGTAGGCGCCGCGCCAGCCGTTGGGCAAGGATACGGAGACTCCACCGCATCACCTCCCGTTACCTGCAAGAGCGGGTCGGCCGCCGGATCGGGCAGTGCCAGATCGCGCAGCTCCATGACGGCATCGGTCGAAGTGACTTGCAACGGCCATATCACCTCAAAGGTGCCGCTGAACGAGGTCATCGTGACTGCGTTGCGGAAGGTTTGCGAGATCGGCGAAGCGTGTGCCAGAACCACCTGCACGCAGATGGTGAGCGATACCAGGGCGATCAGCATGGCCCGTGCGATCTTTGATCGCACGTTGGGGGAACGGGTCACTGTGCCGACAGGTGCACCACAATGCCGGCGCTCGGCTGCATGCGCAGGAGTGCGCGAGCACGGTCGTAGGCCACAAAGAGGCGCGCGGCGATGCCGTACTTCTTCGTAAGGAGCCGCCAGACCTTTGGCATCTGATCGTTCGCGAGGTTGAACGCTTCGGCTGGGAGCTGTGCGCCCGTGATCGTACCTGTGGCAGTGCAGGGAGCGACAGTGGCGCGACTGCTGTTGCGCAGGCGCTTCACCTTCCCCGCTTTGGCGTTGCTGAACAGATAGAGGCTTGTGCCTTCGGCGGCCGCCCATACGGGGGTGGTAACAGGGGTGCCGTCGCGTCGATAGGTGGTGAGGGCGACGTATTGCGCGGTGAGGATGGCGTCGCGCTCAGCGCTCACGCTGGGTCGATCTCGTTGGCAATATCGCGCAAGCGTCGGGCGAGGGCAGAGAGATCCTCGTCGCCGTGACCGGTCTTGATAAGTTCGTCTTCCAGATGTGCGACGAGCATGGCCGTTGGTACGGGCACGTTCAGCTCGTCGGCGAGGCCGATGGCGATACCCAGGTCTTTGCGGTGCAGCGCGACCTTGAAGCCGAGCGGATAGGTGTCGTTCGCCATGCGCTCCCAGCGATTCTCGAGCGCCCACGAACGCGCCGAGCCACCGCTCAGCGCAGTAACGAGCGTCTGTGGGTCGAGCCCCGCCTTCTGGCCGACGAGGATCCCCTCGGCGAGCGAGAGGTACGTTCCCGAGATCACGATCTGATTGACCGCCTTGCCAACCTGCCCCGAGCCGAGTGGGCCCAGGTGCGTAATTGTTTTGGCGAACGTCTCTATATAAGGGAGTGCCGCGTTCACTGCCTCGGCGCTACCACCGAGGAAGACGGTGAGCGTCCCCTTCTGTGCGCCTTCACTGCCGCCGCTCACGGGCGCATCAACCATCAGGATCCCCTTCTTGGCGAGGAGCTCCCCCATCTCGCGCGTGGCGCGCGGGGCGATGGTGCTGGTGTCGATGATGATTGCGCCCGACTTCAGCAGGTCGATAGCGCCAGGCTGGCCCGGTGCTCCGAGAAGCAGTGCCTCAACGTCGGGCGTGTCGGAGACGGAGAGCACCACCGCGTCGGCACCCGTGAGGGCATCAGCAAGTGAGGAGTGCTGGGTGGTGCCCGCAGGTGCGGTGCGGTGCGTGCCGCGATTCCAGGCCTGCACGCTGTGCCCAGCGGTGGCGAGGTGCCCAGCGATCGGGGCTCCCATGGTGCCAAGGCCAAGAACGGCAACGCGACTCATGGCTTCACTATAAGGAGGGAGGGGGAATGGTGCGCCCGGCGGGACTCGAACCCACGACCTTTAGGTCCGCAACCTAACGCTCTATCCACTGAGCTACGGGCGCAT
>CAJABS010000030.1 GCA_903938075.1 uncultured Chloroflexota bacterium
AGCACCGAGATCGATGTAGAGCAGCCCCGTTGCCGACTCCATGGAGCGGGCCTTCGCCGTGCGCCAACCGGCGTAGGTGAGGAGTGCCGGAAAGATGAGGCCGATCACGAGTCGCAAGATGGCGAAGAAGTCCCACCCAGCACCAAGGCCACCGAGGCCGAAGAGTTGCCAGATGAGAAAGAGGGCAATCTGCACGCCGATGCCGATGCCGAGTGTGCGACTGAGTAGCAAGAGGGGCGCTTCAGGGAGTTTCGGCGTGACGAGATACCAGTGGGCAAGGATCATCGCCGCGAATGAGCCGCCGGTGACAGCCGCGAGGATCAAGAGCTGGAGGGCGAGCGCCACGGCGACGAGTGGTGTTGGTGCCCAGCCAACCGCAGCAACGAGGAGTGCCGCGACGGCAGTGGCGACGGTGATCAGGCCGACGTGCCGGCCATCGCTCCCGCGCGCGATGCGCAGCGTCCAGAGTGTGGCGAGAGAGGCAACCAGAACGAGGAGCAGTCGACGCAGTGCATCAACCTCAGGGGTGGCGGCGTTGATCGGCGCATCGGCGGAGGGGGTGGGGAGGGCTCCATCGGCGAGCCAGGCGAGGAAGGCCCAGCCTCCGGCGGCGAAGACAGTGAAGCCTCGGTAGCCCCGCGTTGACTCCGAGCGGTATGTGAGCAGCAGGATCGCGGCCAAGCTGCCGACCGCAAGGCCGCTCACCACCACCCAGTTAATGAACGAGAGGGAGCGTGCAACGGTCTCAACAGGCATCGTTGCAGCCTATCACCCACTCCGCACCCCTATCCTCCACGGATGAGCAGTCACAGATCTGAGGCATTGCGATGATTCGCGGGGAGGAGCCGGCCCTCGGCACCCCTGAGCCGCCGCGCTTTGGGAGCGATGCCCCTTGGATGGGCGAGGTCGTCATTCAGGCGAAGCATCTCCTCGTCTGGCTCGCACAGCTATCGCAGCGCTACGGCGCACCGATTCGTCGCCTCGACGAGATCCCTGACGAGGAGTTGCACCTCCTTGCACAGCGCGGCGTGAGCGCCCTCTGGCCGATCGGCATCTGGCGTCGCAGCGCCGCGTCGCGCGCGATGAACATGAACGCTGGTGACGCTGATGCTGAAGGTTCCGCCTACGCCGTTGCCGAATACGTTGTCGACGAGCAGCTCGGCGGCGATGCAGCACTCGCCGCACTGCGCACTCGAGCTGGCGCCGTCGGCATTCGCATCGTCACCGACATGGTGCCGAACCATGTCGCCATCGATGGGCGGTGGGTCAACGAACGGCCCGAGCTCCTCCTCTCCTCTGCGCACCCGCCGTTCAAGAACTATCGCTACAGCGGTGAGAACCTCTCAGCGGAGCCAGGCACTGCGATCCGCATCGAAGATGGCTATGAGCGGGGTGATGATGCCGCTGTCGCTTTTGAGCGCCGCGCGGAAGGCTCGTTGCAGTACATCTATCACGGCAACGATGGCACCAACATGCCGTGGAAGGACACCGCCCAGATTGACTACCTGAATGCAGAGGCGCGCGAGGCGGTGATCCAAGAGATTCTCTCCGTTGCCCGACGCTCCGACATCATTCGCTTTGATGCGGCGATGACCCTCGCTGCGCAGCACATTCGACGCCTCTGGTATCCGGCGCGCGGCACCGAGGCCGCGATCCCCTCGCGCTCCGAGTTCGCCCTGAGCGACCGCGAGTTCGCGAAGCGACTGCCGCGCGAGTTCTGGCGCGAAGTAGTGGAGCGCGTCGAGCGCGAGCTCCCTGGCACGATGCTGCTCGCCGAGGCCTTCTGGCTCCTTGAGGGGTATTTCGTCCGTGGGCTCGGCATGCACCGCGTCTACAACTCCGCCTTCATGACCATGCTGCGAGACGGGAAGAATGCGGAGTACCGCACGATTCTGCGCGATACCACGGCATACGACCCAGAGTTGCTGCGTCGCTACGTGAACTTTCTCACCACGCCCGATGAGGAGCCGGCCGCCGTTGGGTTCGGGATCGGCGACCGTGCGCTCCTTGCGGCCACGTTGGCGGCGACACTCCCTGGCGTGCCGATGCTCGGTCACGGGCAGTGGGAGGGGCAGCGCGAGCGCTACGGGATGGAGTACCGCGCGCCGCGCACCAGCGACCCGATCAGCGCCGACCATGTGGAGCGGTATGACCGCGAGATCGCCCCACTCCTTCGGGCGCGACACCTCTTCGCCGGCGTCGCCGACTTCCGCTGGTTTGACGCAAAGGTCGGCAGCAAGGCCGCACGTGAAAGTGCCTACGCCTTCAGTAATGCAGCGGGGAGTGCCCGTTCGCTGGTGATCGCTCTCAACAGCGATGCGGCGGCAGAGCTCACCATTCATCACGCCTCGCCAGCGGTAGCCCCATCGAGCTCACTTGCTGGCACACCGGCACATCCACTACCTGCCAGCACCATTGCTGATCGGCTGGGCATTTCTGCAAGTGCTGGTGATGTGGTCGAACTCCGCGATGCAATCACCAACCGCAGTCTCCTGGTTAGCACCGCTGCATTGACGCGCAGCGGACTGACGGTGCGCCTGCCTGCATTTGGTCGCGTCGTCTTCTGGGGGATTGCGCAGCACCACTCAACGCCGAGTGAGCCGTGGGGC
>CAJABS010000031.1 GCA_903938075.1 uncultured Chloroflexota bacterium
AGGTACGTCGATCGTGAGCTGCTCAAATGGCTCCTCAATGCCGTTCTCGGTGCGATGGATCAGCACCTCTGGTCGCGAGACCTCGAGCTCAAAGCCTTCGCGACGCATCTGCTCAACAAGAATCGCCAGCTGAAGCTCGCCGCGGCCACGCACCTGGAAGGCTTCGCCAGAGTCGGTCGGGCTCACTTCGATTGCGGGGTTGCCGAGCACCTCTTTTTCGAGTCGCGCCTTCAGCTGTCGTGAGGTGAGGAACTTCCCGTCCTTGCCGCCGATCGGGCTCGTGTTAACGCCGAACGTCATCTGTAGCGTTGGTGGATCAACGTGGAGTCGCTCAAGTGGTCGTGGATCGGCAGGATCGGTGATCGTCTCACCGATTTCAACATCGGCCAGCCCCGCAATGCCGACGATTTCTCCAGGGCCTGCTTCAGGAACTTCGACGCGCTCAATACCCTGCGGCAGGGTGAGGCTCGTGACGGTGCCTGTGACGCTCCCCTCTTCGCGAATGATGGTGATCTTTGCCCCCTTGCGAACAACGCCGTTGCGAATGCGACCAACAGCGATACGGCCGACGAAGTCGTTGGCGGCAAGGTTGGTGATCAGCACCTGTAGCGGGTGGCCTGGCTCATGCATCGGTGCTGGTGCGGTCTCAAGGACGCAGTCAAGAAGTGGGATCAGGTCGGTGCCAGGCTTCTCCATGTCGCGCGTGGCGGTACCGGCACGCGCATTGGTATAGACAATTGGGAAGTCGATCTGCTGCTCATTCGCACCGAGGTCAAGGAAGAGTTCGTAGACCTCGTCGATCACCTCCTTGATGCGGGCATCTGGACGGTCAATCTTGTTGATCACGAGGATGACGGGGAGGGATCGCGCCAGCGCCTTTGAGAGGACGTAGCGCGTCTGTGGGAGCGGGCCCTCGGATGCATCAACGAGCAGAAGGACGGCGTCGACGGCGAGGAGGCTTCGCTCCACCTCTCCACCGAAGTCGGCGTGCCCTGGGGTGTCGACGATCACGACGCGGACTCCCTTGAAGTCGATGGCGGTCTCCTTGGCGAGGATCGTGATCCCCTTCTCGCGCTCCAGGTCGCCGCTATCCATGACGCGCTCAACGAGCTCTTCATTGGCCCGGAATGCGCCGTTCTGGCGGAGGAGGCTGTCGACCAGGGTGGTCTTGCCATGGTCAACGTGCGCGACGATGCCAACCGTACGAATGCCGGTTTGCGCGACGAGACCTGCGGGTGGATTTGCTGTGGTCATCGGGAGATTCTCGCACGCTTCGCCGACCCGTATACTTTGGGCATGACTGTCGCAGCACACATCGCCGTTTCAGGGGCCCCGACTGCCCCTGGGGTTGCCCGCCCAGAGCTCTCGCGACTGGTTGAGGCCGCCTGGTCTGGCGGTGCACATCCGATCCTAATCTCGGGTCTTTCGACGGGCGAAGCCGCCCCAACCTTGAGCCGTGTCACCTCCTCAGGTGAGTTCAGCGCGGTTGCCGCCGATGCGCTGAGCGAAGTCGCAGGCACAACGGCTGTCATCACCCTCCCGCTGAGCCACGCCGGCGTTGACCCCGAGACAATCACGGCGCTTATTGCAGCGCATGGCCGAGAGGGTGAGCGAGTACTCATCGCTTCATGGAATGGTGAAGCGGGTCCGATTCGTCTGACCCCGATTGAGGGCTCCGAGGGAACAGAGGTGCAGTTGGAGTGCGGCGATGAGGGTGCGGTTAGCCCCTCTGATGGCCGTGCATCACTCGCATACGAAGCGCCACCTGCGGATACCAACGCCGTAGATCCATGGGAGCAGCGTGGCTCCCAGGCTGAGGAGCGCTAACTCTTAACTGGGCGCACCGAGAGGCCAAGTTCAGCCCACTGCTTCGCATCGGGTTCCGATGGCGCTTCGAGCATCAGGTCGCTCCCCGACTGCGTCTTCGGGAAGGCCATCACTTCGCGGATGTTGATCTGGCCAGCGAGGAGCGCCGCCCAACGCTCAACGCCGATAGCAATGCCGCCATGTGGCGGTGCGCCGTACTCAAAGGCATCGAGAAGCGCACCGAATTTTGCACGCGCATCGTCGAGCGAGTGGCCCATCAGTGCAAAGGAGCGTTCAAGGAGCGCGCGGTCGTGAATACGAATCGAGCCGCCACCAAGCTCCCAGCCGTTCAGCACAATGTCGTACTGCTGTGCGAGCGCTCCCGCTGCGGGATCGGCCTCGCTGCGCTTCGCAAGATCACCCGACGTCGTGGCAAGCAGGTTGAGATGCTCAGGTACGGGCGCGGAGAACGGATTGTGCGTTGCATCCCATCGCCCCGACTCGGCCTCCCACTGATACATCGGGAAGCGGTGCACCCAACAGAAGGCGAGCACTTCGGGATCGGCGAGTCCTAGCTCAAGCGCAACCTCAACGCGCAGACGACCAAGCACCTCAGCGGAGAGGATCTTTGGACCAGCGACGATCAGCAGGAGGTCGCCATCGGCATGCGTTGCCTTACCGCCAGTTGCCGACCAGAGCGCGGCGGTTGCCTCCGGCGAGAGGAACTTCGCAATCGGCGAGCGAACCTCACCATCCGGCTGCAGCGCAATCCACACAAGACCGCTCGCGCCGTAGCGCTTGGCGCGCTCAGTCAGGTCATCAACATCGGAACGAGTGATCCCGCCGCGACCAGCGACGCGAATGGCACGGATACGCCCACCGCTTGCGCGCGTCTCGTCGAACACCTTGAACCCGGTGCTCTCTGGGAGCGCCGCGCCAAGATCAATCAGCTCCATCGCAAAGCGAATGTCGGGCTTGTCTGAGCCGTATCGCTCCATCGCCTCTTCGTAGGTAAACGTTGGGAGTGGCAGCTGCTGAATTGGGCGATCTGGTCGAATACGCTTCGTCACCTCGATCACCATCGCTTCGACATAGGCGCGCACGCTCGCCTCGTCCACGAAGCTCATCTCAATGTCGAGCTGGGTGAACTCCGGCTGGCGGTCGCCGCGAAGGTCCTCATCTCGGAAGCAGCGGGCGATCTGGAAGTAGCGGTCAAAGCCCGCAACCATCAGAAGCTGCTTCATCTGCTGCGGCGACTGTGGCAGCGCGTAGACGCTCCCCTGCTGGAGTCGTGATGGCACGATGAAGTCACGGGCGCCCTCAGGGGTCGACTTGATGAGGATTGGTGTCTCTACTTCGACAAAGCCGTGCTCGTGATGCACTTCACGAATCGCCTGCA
>CAJABS010000032.1 GCA_903938075.1 uncultured Chloroflexota bacterium
TCGTCCTCGTCGTCGTCGTCATTCGTGGCCGCCGGCACGGGCCGCGGTGGTGGGTTGCGCGAGCGGCGATTCGGATGGAACGGAGGTTCGGCGTGCACGTCCTTGAGGTACGAGTAGATCCCGGTGCCGTTCCACGTTGACGATCCGTCGACGATGCGCCGCAGCCCACAGCTAGCGCACGCCTGCTCCTGGCAAACACGTGTCCACGAGCTCACACCTGGCGATCGAGCAGCAGTGCCATTCTGTTTAGCTTGGTGGTTTGGGCGCCACTTTACATCATCGACGACCATAGTGCGGACGAAGGTCGGGCCCGTATCGAAGGCGTGTGGCATGGCCGCGCCGCTCGTCGCCATCAGCTTCACGGCCTCCTTGGGAAACACGCCATTGCGCATCTTGATGTCGCCGCTCTTGATCTTCTCGTGCAGCTTGATCACCGCCTCCTCGATCGAGTCGCGAAAGGCGTATCGCTTGATGAAGACCTCCTTGTCCTGGCCGAGCCGATGGATACGCCCCGCCGCCTGGTGCTCCTGCGCCGGGTCCAAAGAGGGCTCGAGTAGGAAGACGCGACTGGCCGCGGTGAGCGTGATGCCAACGGCCGCCGTCTGGTAGGTGACCACCATCACCTTCGCGCCGTCGTCCTTGCTCTCTTGGAACTCCTTGATGCGCGCGTGGCGCTGCAGCGGCGGCGTCTTCGAGTTGAATTCGAGCACCTTGAGCGGCTTCGTGTGCTGCCCCTCAGCCGCCTTGGAAGCGAGGAGTCCACCCGCGCCGGTCTCTCCTTGAATGAGGCCCACGAGGCGCTGCTGCACCTCATTGAAGCGCGTAAAGACGACGACCTTCATGTTTGGCTCGTCGGCGCGCAGTGCCTGCAGGTCTTTCATGAGCGCCGCAAATTTGGTCATGTTGGCATTCGGGAGCCACGACGTGACCGAGTGCGTGCCGTCGCCCACGCCCACGCCGCCGCCATACGCCATCCGAGAGCGCCTCTCTTGAGGGGTCGGCTGGACGGTCATTTGCAGCGGGCAGTGGGTCGCGAGGAACGCCTTCGATGCCTCAGCGAAGCGGCCGACGGCAAGCGGCCGGAAGAGGTTGAAGGAGTTGTTCTCCTCACCGTTGTCATCCGCCGCCTCGTCCTCGTGAACATCGAGAACGACAGCCGCGACGGGCTGCTTGCCACGTGCCTTCTCAGACATGCCGCCGCCGCCGCCAGCGCTGCCAGGTTGCTGCTTGATCGCTCGCTTACGCTTGCCACGGCCGAGTGCCACATTCTCGGCGATAGGTCCGGCGGCGGCAGTCGGCGCGGAGACTTCCACTACGTCCTCGGTGTCGGTGTCCACTCCCTTGTCCTTTGTATCGCCGGCGTCGATGGCCATTGCGTCGCCATCCGCACCACTGCCAGAGCCATTGTGGGAGCCGCTGCCGGAGGCGGCAGCGGCATCACCCAAGCTGCTGGTAACGCCAGCCTTCTTGTCCTCGGCGGCCTTCTGGATGTCGGCAGGCGTTTGCACGACGCGATGGAAGCGGTTGCCGTACTCGTCCTTCTGCTCGGCGATGCCACCCGATACGATGTGCGGATCGTAGAGGTGAGCGCACGCCCGGAAGCGCTTGTCGTTCTCGTCGAGCTTGAAAGGGCCACCGTCGGCGCA
>CAJABS010000033.1 GCA_903938075.1 uncultured Chloroflexota bacterium
CCGAGAACGGCATTGAGGAGCCATTTGAGCAGCTCACGATTGACGTGCCCGTTGACTTCGTTGGCGTGATCACCGGCATCATGGCTGAGCGTCGGGCGCGCATGGAGAACATTCAGCACGGTGCAGACGGTCGCGCCCGTGTGGACTTCTTGATTCCAACGCGCGGTCTGATCGGCGTTCGCGGACGCATCCTCACCGAGACGCGCGGCACCGCGCTGATCCATCAGCTCTCCGCCGGCTACAAGCCGTGGGTTGGCGAGATTCCGCACCGCACGAACGGTTGTCTGATCTCTGACCGAACTGGCGTCACCACCGGATACGCGCTCTACGGTATTCAGGAGCGCGGCGAGCTCTTCGTGAATGAGGGCGAGCAGACCTATGAGGGGCAGATCATCGGCGAGAGCGCAAAGCCTGGCGACATGGATGTGAACGCCGTTCGCGAGAAGAAGCTCACCAACATGCGCACGCACTCTCATGACGAGGCGATTCGCTTGACCCCGCCGCGCCGCATGGCCCTGGAGAATGCCCTCGAGTTCATCGGTCCTGACGAGCTCATTGAAGTGACGCCGTCGGCGCTGCGTTTGCGCAAGCGCCTCCTCAACGAGAACGACCGACGTCGTGATGCGGGCCGCCGCGCCGAGATGCGGGAGTCCCAGTAGCCTTCGTCCGATGACGCCAACCCGACTCTTCCTGGATCACGCGGCGGGATCGCCGACGCTCCCAGAGGTCGTGGACTTGATGGCTGAGCTCCAGCACGCCGGCATCGGCAACCCAAACGGTGGACACACGGAGGCTCGACGAGCACGAGCGATCCTCGATGACGCACGGGCAAGCCTCGCCGAAGATTTCAGCGTGGAGCCACGACAGATCACCTTCACTGCAACGGCCTCTGAGGCGCTCGCCCTCGGCCTGCATTCGGCGCTGACGCCGACCGTTCCGCTTGTGACAACGGCGGGGGAGCATCGCGGGTCGCGTGCGCTAGCGGCGCAGCATGCTGCCGCAGGCGGCGCCGTCGAGCTGTTGCCCCTCGACGCGCACGGTGTGATGCAGGCTGCAGCACTACGTAGTGATCGCCCCGGAGCGGTGGGGCTCTTCGCGCTCGCCTCAGGCGAGGTCGGCACGATTCAGCCCTGGGCCACTTTCGCCGCCGCATGGCGTGCCTCAGGCGGCGGAGCACTCGTGGCTGATGCGGTACAGGCTGCCTACGACCACGAGCTTGACGCCCGAGCGACCGGAGCGGCACACCTTGTTGTGGGTTCGGCCAAGGTTGGTGGGCCATTCGGCATTGCTGCGCTCATCAGCGCGACAGATATCAAGGTGCGACCCCTCATTGTTGGTGGGGGTCAGGAGCGCGGTCGCCGGGGCGGCACAGAGGCGGTTGTCCTTGCCGCCGGATTCGCCGCCGCGTATCGCGCGCACAGACTCCACGCTGAACAAACACGCCTGCACCTGAATTTGATCACCACGGCCTTTGATGACGCGCTTGGCTCACTTGCTTCACTCGGGCTGGCGCCAACCGGCGCACCGTTCACGAGCGAGACACGCCTCGCTGGACATCGTTCATTTGCGGCGGACTGGGCGCTCGGCGATGACCTTGTCGCAGCGCTCGACCATGCAGGGATCGCCGCCTCAACCGGCTCGGCGTGCATTAGTGGATCACGAGAACCATCTGAAGCACTCCGTGCCATGGGGCATAGCGAAGGTGAATCCCGTGGCGGTCTCCGCCTCACCTTTGGGCGCGCATCAACAGTGGAGGAGGCGCGCCACGCGGCAACGGCGGTGCGCTCGGTGCTCGAGCGTGTGCGCACGGCGGTGCCAGCATGACGCTGACCACAACACCGCTCGGCGGTCTCCCGATCGGTTGGCAGGCGGCACCAGAGGCAACCGCGCCAGAGCGTGTTCTCGTAGCACTCTCAGGTGGCGTTGACTCATCGGTCGCTGCCGCACTCCTGGTCGAAGCTGGCCATGAGGTTGTCGGCGTATGGATGCGACTGCATAGCGCCGCCGATCAGCGCGACGGACATCGCAAGAGCTGCTGCACCCTTGATGCCGCCGATGATGCGCGTCGCGTTGCCGACCATCTCGGCATCCCATTTCATATCCAGAACCTCGAGCAAGAGTTTGCCGATGCCGTCTTGGAGCCTTTTGTGGCCGCGTATCAGAGCGGTGAGACGCCGAGCCCGTGCGTTGGCTGCAACACGGCGGTCAAGTTCGGCGCACTCGTTGGTAAGGGGAGTGCCCTCTTCGGCTGTGATGCCGTTGCCACTGGGCACTACGCGCGTCGTGCCGTCTCTGATGACGGGCTCTCGTGGCGACTGCGCGCCGCCGTCGACACCGAGAAAGATCAGACGTATTTCTTGCATGGTCTCGACAGTGCCGCTATCGCGCGAGCTCGCTTTCCACTTGGCGGCATGACGAAGCCTGAAGTGCGCGAGGCGGCCCGAGCGCGCGGTCTCGTCACCGCAGAGAAGCCAGAGAGCCAAGAGATCTGTTTCGTGCCCAACGGCGATTACCGCAGCCTGTTGCGCGAACGCGGCGCCGGACGCGGCGAGGGTGATGTGGTCGACGAGTCGGGCGCTGTCGTCGGGACGCATGCCGGAAGCGAAGGGTTCACTGTTGGTCAGCGCAGGGGCCTCCCGGGGAGTGGTGTCTCTGCGCGCTATGTCAGCTCGGTAGATCCTGTGACGAATCGAATCACCATTGCGCCACGTGCAGCGCTTGACGTGCGCAACATTGCACTAGTAGAAGCGGCAACACCAGAAGGGCTCATCACCTCCGGCGCCCAGGTGCAGGGCCTGGCGCGCATTCGACACCGCGGTGCCCTTGCGCAGGGCACGGTGACGGGCCTCGGTGGCGGCGCAGCAACACTTGCGCTTGACGATCCACTCTGGGCGCCATCGCCAGGGCAGACGGTGGTGCTCTACGACGGGGAGACGCTCGTCGCTGGCGCGCGAATTGCCCGACCGCAACCCTCCGCATGATTGAACCGGCACCGCTCCTGATCGCCCTCTCTGTTGGGGTGGCGTTGCTGATCGGAAGGCTTCTCTCTGCGCGTGCATCTCTCCCAGTTGGGCTGTTTGGCGCAGTGGTTGGTGCCCTGCTGTTGCAGGTGGCGGCAGAGCGCCTGCTCGGGGGGCTCTACCCCGTAGGCGGCACGGCCTGGCCGGCCCCGCTGGTCGGCGCGATCCTCGGCGAGCGGCTCACGGCACGGATTGCAACCGATTGGGAGCGAGGGCAGCGACCCTAAGGCGGGGACCCCCTCGGGTACACTCCGAGCGTGGAACGCGATCCTCGAATCCCAACGCAGAGCGCCGCCGACCTTCGGTCTCGGTTCGTGGCGTTCTTTGAGGCGCGTGGGCACACCCAGGTGCCGAGCGCCTCACTCGTCCCCGCAGGTGACGCCACCCTCCTCTTCACCAACTCGGGGATGGTCCAGTTCAAAGAGCTCTTCAGCGGCGCTGAGACCCGCTCGTATCGCCGCGCTGTCGATTACCAGCGTTGCTTGCGTGTCGCCGGAAAGCACAACGACTTTGAAGAGGTCGGCCGAACACCACGACACCACACCCTCTTTGAGATGCTCGGCTCCTGGTCGTTCGGCGACTACTTCAAGCGCGATGCGATCCTCTGGGCCTGGGAGTTCCTCACCGTCGAAGCTGGGATCCCTGCCGATCGCCTCGCCGTCACGGTCTACAGCGATGACGAAGAGTCGGCCAACATCTGGCTGAAGGAGGTCGGCGTTCCCGCCGATCGCCTCGCACGATGGGGTGACGTCGACAAGGGGAACGATGCGAACTTCTGGCGCATGGCGGAGACAGGCCCGTGTGGCCCCTGCTCCGAGATTCACTTTGATCGCGGCGCAGATCTCTCTTGTGGCGCCGACTGCCTCCCAGATCATTCCGAGCATTGCCCACGTTGGCTCGAGGTCTGGAATCTCGTCTTCATGCAGTACGAACAGCACCCAGATGGTCGACGCACCGAGCTTCCGTTCAAGAGCGTCGATACGGGCATGGGTCTTGAGCGCCTTGCCAGCGTCTCGCAGCAGGTGCTCTCCAACTACGACACCGACCTCTTCCTGCCAATCCATGCGGCGATGCGCAAGATCACCAAGCACTCGATGGCGGAGTTTGACGCGCAGCGCTTCAGCTATCAGGTGATCGCCGATCACTCCCGCGCCGTCACCTTCTTGCTCGCCGACGGCGTGCGACCGGGGAACGAAGGTCGCGGCTACGTCTTGCGTCGTATCATCCGCCGCGCGGTGCGCCACGCACGACTCCTCGGCATCACCAAGCCGTTCCTTGGCGCAATCGCCCGGGAAGTCGTGGCGATCATGGGGCCTTCGTATCCGTACCTGCGTGACGGAGAGACGGCGATCCTTGAAGGGATCGAACGCGAAGAGGCGCAGTTTGCGCGAACGCTCGATGCCGGCTCAAGTCTGCTCGGCGATGCACTCGCCGAACTCGGGGCAGGGGAGAGCGTCGTGGGGCGTCGCGCCGATGATCTTCCGGCCACTAGCCCAACCCTCGGTGGCGAGATTGCCTTCAAGTTGCACGATACATACGGGTTTCCGATTGATCTCACCGTTGAACTCGCCGCTGAGCGCGGTGTTGCCGTCGACCGTGCTGGCTTTGAGAGCGCCCTCGCTGAGCAGCGCGAGCGTAGCCGCGGTGGCAAGAAGGCCGCGCTTGCCGAGATCGCCGTGACCACCGCCCTCTATGAAGAGATTCTGCGTCGTGTGGGCGAGACAGAGTTTGTCGGCTACGAGCACCTTGAATCGGAGAGCACGATCTTGGGGCTCCTTCGCGACGGTGTCGAGGTTCCTGCGCTCGCAGCGGGCGAAGAGGGGCAACTGATTGTTGGGCGCACCCCGTTCTATGCCGAGCGCGGCGGGCAGGTGGGCGATTCAGGGCAAGCCCTTGATGCCAGCGGGAAGCTCCTCGCCGAGGTGAGCGATACGCAGCGTCCAGTTGGTGCGCTCACGGTGCATACGATTCGTGCCGCTGCACCCCTCAAGGTGGGAGATGCCGTCGCTTTGCGGGTGGAGCCAGTGCGCCGCGCCGCCACGATGCGCAACCACACAGCGACACACGTGCTGCACCGGGCAATCCGTATCGTTGCTGGGGCAGATGCGAAGCAGCGTGGCTCCCTCGTGCACCCCGACTACCTGCGCTTTGACTATCCCCTCGAGCGCTCACTTACGCGCGATGAGCGCGATCAGACGGAGGCCGAGGTGCGACGAGCCATCCGAGAGGATATGGCGGTCGTTGTCGCACATATGAGCATGGGCGAAGCGGTCAAGGCTGGTGCCGACGCCTTCTTTGATGAGAAGTACGGCGAAACCGTGCGCACCGTGCGCATGGAGGAGTACTCGCATGAGCTCTGCGGCGGCACCCACTGCCGCGCCACCGGTCAGATCGGAAGTTTTGTGATCACCAGCGAACGCAGCATCGGCTCTGGCCTGCGCCGTATTGAGGCGCTCACAGGGGCCGCCGCCGACGAATACCTCCGACAGCAGTCGCGCACCCTTGAGGCGAGTGCTGAGGCGGCAGGCGCCCAAGATGCCCACACGGTGCCGCAGCGCATCGCCGCTCTGCAGGCGGAACTGAAAGAGGCGAAGCGCCGTGCCAAGGCTGGTGGATCCGCCCGCATCGACCTTGCAGCACTCGCGGCCCAGGCGACTGCGCGCGGTTCAATCTCCATTCTTGTCACCGCGCTGGACGTCGAAGACGACGAGGCGCTGAAAGAGGCGGCGAAGCAGCTCCGCAAGAAGATGGGAGCTGGCGTGCTTGCGCTGGTACGCCCCGCCGAAAGCCCGGAGATCTTCGTCTCTGTTGAGGGGAGTGCCGAGCATGATGCTGGTGCACTCGCCGCCGCCGCCGCGACCGCACTTGGCGGACGTGGAGGCGGACGACCAGCGATGGGACAGGGCCGGGGCGCCGTTGGCAGCAGCGCCGAAGAGGCAGCCACCGCTCTCGCAACGACACTCGGTGTGGAGGTGGCTCGATCGTGAGTGGCACACCGCCACGCCGCGCCCTCGGCATCGACCTCGGCGATCGGCGCATCGGTCTCGCCCTTCGTGAAGACTCCGCGGCACCACGTGGGCTCCCAACCATGATGCGTCTCGCCACCGCAGCAGCAGATAGCGAACGACTACGCACGATCGCCGCCGAGGGACGCGTGACGGAACTGGTGGTCGGCCTGCCGCTCCACAGCGATGGGAGCGTGGGCACACAAGCGACCGCAACGTTGCGTTGGGCGAGCGAGGTAGCCAGTGCGCTGCAGTTGCCAATCACCTTTGTTGACGAGCGCTACTCGTCGCAACGCGCCGAGGAGTCACTCGGCCGTGCGGCCCGGGGGAGCAACGGTGGCGCACCCGGCCCAGCTCGACGTGAGGCCCGTCGTGCCGCTGTTGATCGTGAAGCGGCGCGACTCATTCTTGAAGATGCCCTGAATCCAGCGCTTCTCATCGATCCGACAACACTTGCCGTTCACGTACGCGAGTCCGCAACATGAGTCGCAGCACACTGCTCCGCCTCGTTGCAGGCGTTCTGATCGCTGTGGTGCTCTTCCGCGTTGCCGCGCCTCCTCTGATCGGCGACACGCTGGTCACCGCTGGTGTGCGCTCGCCAGGGATCGCCACGCTGCCGATCATCAGCGACATCATTCAAGAGCGCCTCGGCACTCGCACGACTGAACCGGCTGGCACTGACACCACGCTGGTGACGGTGGAGATTGCCGCGGGAACGGGGACCGCCGCCATCGCCAGCCAACTACGCGAAGCTGGGCTGATTGCCGACGAGATCGGCTTTATCTACGCGGTGCGCGCCGCTAACCTCGACGGCAAGTTGCAGGCTGGCACCTTTAAGGTCTCTGCCTCCATGACCCCCACCGAGGTTGCGACTGCACTGACCGATCCGTATCGCGAGCCAACGATCGGGGTAGACATTCGTGCTGGGCTGCGGATTGAGCAGATCGTTGCGAAGTTGACCACGCTTGAACTGCCATTTGAGCCAGCTGATGTGCTGACGATCTTGCGCAAGCCGAGCGCCGAACTGATCGCTGACTATCCGTGGCTTGACCTGCCGAAGGGGGGAACGCTTGAGGGCCGGCTCGGCTCTGGCTCCCTCAGTGTGCCTGTCTCGGCAACCGCAGAGTCGTTCGTACGCATCCTGCTTGATCGATTTGAGGAGCAGGTGCCCGAGCAGTATCGCGGAAGCTCCGGTGGCTACTCGTTTAATCAGATCCTGACACTCGCCTCCATTGTTGAGAAGGAGGCCGCCCTCGATGATGAGCGGCCGCGTATGGCCGGCGTGTATACCTATCGACTGCAGCTCGGCCAGGGGCTCTTCGCCGATCCCACCATCATTTGGGTTGCCGACTCTGCGGCGCTTCGCAAACTTAAGTTGTCAAAGTGGGCCAGCTACGAGTTCTGGAAGTTCCCAGCAAAGCCGTATTCCGGCCTGATTCCGCCGCGTGTGCCTGCCGACCTCGTACCGTGGAACACCTTCGTTCGTGGCGGCATCCCGCCGGCGCCGCTCTGCTCACCATCACTCGCATCGATCATTGCGGCACGCGAACCCGACTCCAGCCGCAAAGAGCTCTACTTCGTACTGATCCCAGGAAGCGGTGGTCGCCACGATTTCAGCAAAACTCTCGCGGAGCATGAGGCGAAGGCTCGAGCGTACGGATGGAAGTAATGCGGGCGCGCACGTCACTACCCGTGCCCGAAGAGTTCGTTTCCGCGCCGACAGCAGACGATCTTGAGCGATGGCGCGCGGCCGATCATGCGGCGCGACCGAATCGACTCGCCGCTCTCCGCGCACGTGCTGCAGAGGAGCGTCTCGACGCGCTGCTGCTCACCTCACACGCTGACGCCCGCTACTTCTCGGGGATGGAGTTCGGACCAAACGAGGAGCCGGTGGCCGGTTCCAGCGGCTGGCTCTTGGTCAGCGGCGACGATTTGGCCGTGCTCGTGGATTCACGCTACACCGTGCAAGCGCGCCGCGAAGCGCCACTCGCGACGGCACTGGACTATGGAAGCGATGCGGGTGAAACCATTGGCCGCTGGCTGGTGGCGCACGGCGTTCGACGCTGTGGGCTCGATCCACAGGCGGTGCGACATGCCGTATGGGAGCGCATCGCAGCGACCGCCGCAGGCGTAGAGCTGGTTCCCGTGAAGGGGTTTGGCGGCGCTCAGCGTGCGCGCAAGGAGCCAGCTGAGATCGAACGAATCATCGCCGCCTGCGCTGTCGCCGACCGTGCACTTGCCCGCCTCTTGCCACAGATTCGCCCTGGCGTGACCGAGGCGGCGCTGGCGTGGTCCCTTGAGCGCGGCATGCGCGAGGACGGGGCCGAGGCGCTCGCCTTCGATGTGGCCGCCCTGGCTGGCGGCAACGCCGCGCTGCCGCATGGAAGTCCAAGTGCACGCGAACTGGTGCACGGCGAGGTGATCCTCTTTGACTTCGGCGCGCAGGTCGCCGGCTATCGCAGTGACATGACCCGAACCCTCTTCGTGGGAGCTGCGAGTGATGCGCACCTCGCGCTCTACGAGCAGGTGCATCGCGGTCAGGCGGCAACGTTTGACCTTCTGCGACGCTCCATCACCGGACCTAGCGCCACGATGCCCTCTGGTCGCAGCTGCGATGAAGAGACGCGACGAGTGATGGGCTCTGGAGTCGGCATCTACGATCACGGTCTCGGCCATGGCATTGGGCTGCAGACGCATGAGGCGCCCAGCCTCTCCCGTGCCGCGAGCGCGGATCCGCTCCCATCGCCAACGGTCTTTAGCGTTGAACCTGGGATCTACCTTGAAGATCAGATCGGGATTCGCATTGAAGACCTCGTCGCCGTTGATGCCACGAAGGGAACGCTCGAACTGCTCACACGCTTCCCGTCGGACCCCATAATCGTCGGCTGACGGCTAGAATGCCCCAGATGCACACGTCGCCGCAGCGTACGGCCCAGTAGAGGAGAGCCCAACATGATCTCGACCGGTGAACTGAAGAAGGGTGTTGTCATTGAGCTCGAGGGCGACCTCTGGCAGATCCTTGACTATCACCACATCAAGATGGGGCGTGGCTCTGCGCAGGTGCGCATCAAGTTCCGCAACGTGCGCAAGCAGTCCATCGTCGAGAAGACCTTCCAGGCAGGCGAGAAGTTCCCTCGTGCAACGATGGAGCGACGCACGGCACAGTTCCTCTTCTCTGAGGGCGACGACTACACCTTTATGGATACAGAGACCTACGATCAGTTCGTGATCACCGCTGAGCAGCTCGGTGACGCCAAGAACTACATCAAGGACAGCCTGCAGCTTGACCGCGTCAGCTACGAGGGCGAGACACTCGGCGTTGAGCTGCCGATCAACCTTGACCTGACCGTGACTGAGACTGACCCAGGATTCGCTGGCGATACGGCGACCGGCACGCGCAAGCCGGCGACCCTCGAGACTGGCCTGGTCGTCCAGGTACCGCTCTTCGTTAGCGTGGGTGATGTCATTCGCGTTGATACACGAACGGGCGAGTACCAGACGCGCGTCTGAACCCGTTTGACGCCCCCGTCGAGGCGCTCAGCGTCTCTGACGTTGCCGCTCGCATCAAGGAGCGCATCAACGCCGATCCGTCGTTAGCCGATTGCGTCGTTGCTGGCGAGGTGCAGAGCGCCATGCGCAGCTCTGCCGGGCATGAGTACCTCACGCTGCGAGATGAAGAGGCCACGCTTGACGTGGTGCGCTTCCGTGGAGCAATTCGCCCCGGCGAAGAGACGCCGGCCGTCGGAGAGATCGTCGTTGTCCGCGGCCGCATTGATCTCTATAGCCCGCGAAGCCGTTACCAACTCGTTGCCACAAGCGTGGAGCGAGCCGGTGGGATGGGTCTCCTCTCGCGAGAACTGGAGGCACTGAAGCGGCAACTGCAGGCGGAGGGCCTCTTCGATGTGGCACGCAAGCGGCCGATTCCACATGCACCTCGTGGCATTGGTTTGATTACCTCAACCTCTGGGGCGGTGCTGCACGACGTGTTGCGGGTGCTACGCCGCGAGGCGCCACTGGCTCGGCTGGTTGTGGTGCATACCGCGGTACAAGGCGCCGGTGCCCCTGAAGAGATCGCGAAAGCAATCGCACGAATCGATGCCTGCGCGGTGAAGGAGCGACGGAGCGGTCGCCCCGACGCCATCAGCGTGCTCCTGCTGGCGCGTGGCGGTGGCTCGAGTGACGACCTTGGTGCGTTCAATGTTGAGGGGGTGCTGCGTGCTATCGCCGCCTCTGCAACCCCAATCATCTCTGCGGTTGGGCACGAATCGGATGTGACGCTTGCGGATCTCGTCGCCGACCTGCGCGCGGGCACTCCGAGCATCGGTGCCGCGGCACTCTCGAGTGATCTGCTGCAGTCGCGGCATGACGTTGCGCGCCTTCGAGATCGCGGCGGTCGCGCATTGACGTTCGTCGTTGACCGTGCCGAACGTCGACTCGAGGAGGCGGCGCGCGCCCTCGATGATGTTGGTCCGCTTGACCGCATTGAGCGGGCTGGGGAGCGCGTTGCGCAGCTCTCCGACGACCTGGCGCGCGCAGCCCTCGCACGCCTGCAGGGGGCGACGGCCGCTCTCGGGCAGTTGGACCTGCTTCTTGGGGCCCTCTCGCCCCAGCGTGTTCTCGCACGGGGCTACGCGATTGTGGCGGGGGATGGGGGAAGGGCGGTACGCTCTTGGCGAGATGCCCCTGTCGGGACGTCGCTACAGATCCGCCTGGCGCAGGGTGCCGTTCGGGCAACCGTGACAGAGCGAGCGAAGGGGGTGACGGATGGCGAAGCGTAAGGTCACCCCAGCACGCGGCAAGCGTCACGCAGAGGCCGGTGCGGAGCTTCCAGCAACATTCGAGGCGACCGTTGCGGAACTTCGCTCCATCGTTGATGATCTCGAGACTCAGGATGCAGATCTTGAGGCAGCCGTTGAACAGTACGAACGGGGTGTCGCGCTGCAGAAGCATGCCGAGGCGCAGCTGAAGGCCGCTCGACTGCGGGTGGAAGAGCTGCTCCCGGATGGATCTACGGCGCTGACCGACGACGAAGAGGAGGACGAGGATGCCTGACGAAGGAGTTGCACTGCGCGCCGTTGGCGCCGATTCGCTACTCGCTCGTCTCGACGGCCCAGCCGGGCTCAAGGCGCTTACGAGCGCTGAGCTTGATCAGATTGCAGAGCAGCTGCGCACCGCCATCATCGCCACCACTGCTGTAACGGGCGGACACCTCGGACCGAGCCTCGGCGTTGTCGAGCTAACGGTCGCCCTGCATCGGGTGATGAACTCGCCGGTCGACCGCATCGTCTTTGATACTGGCCACCAGGCGTATCCGCACAAGTTGCTCACCGGTCGACTTGCCCGATTCGGCACGCTCCGCCAGCTCGGCGGCATCGGCGGCTTCCCGCGCCGTACCGAGTCACCCCACGACGTGTTCGACGGTGGGCACGCTGGAACCGGCATCTCCATCGGACAGGGTCTCGCGCTGGCACGTGACGTGCGTGGCAGCAGCGAAAAGGTCGCCGTCGTTGTTGGTGACGCGGCACTCATGAGCGGCCTGAGCCTGGAAGCGCTCAACGACATCGGCCATCGCGGCACGCCGCTGCTCATCGTTCTGAACGATAACGAGATGTCCATCTCGCCAACAGTCGGCGCGATCTCCACCTATCTCTCCAAGGTGAAGCTCTCCGGACGCTGGCGCGAAAGCAAGAGTTGGTACGACCGCACCATCGCCCGCGTACCGCTCGTCGGCGCGCAACTTGCCGCATGGTCCAAGAGTTTGCGGCGATCCGTTGTGTCGTTCGTGCAAGAGCCAGGGCGTCTGTTTGAGGATCTTGGCATCACCTACGTGGGCGTTCTCGATGGGCACAATCGCGCACAGCTCGAAGAGGCATTCGCGAAGGCCTTCACGATGAATGGGCCTGTGATCGTGCACGTGCGCACCCAGAAGGGTCGCGGCTATCGCCCAGCAGAGGCCGATCCAATTACCTTCCACGGCGCGGCACTCCCAAAGATGGAGGTTGGTGCTACCGATAGCTACGGCAAGGCGGGTGCAGATCCGATCGCAACGCCAGCGAAAGTGCCGAACTACACCGCCTTCTTCGCCGCCGAGGTTGTTGCTGCGGCCGCCACGGACCCACGTATCGTTGCAATTACGGCAGGCATGCCAACGGGGACTGGGCTTGATAAGTTCGCCGCTGCCTATCCAGATCGCTTCTACGACGTCGGCATTGCTGAGCAGCATGCAATGGCTGCGGCGACGGGAATCGCCATGGGTGGCGGTCGGCCAGTGGTCGCAATCTATTCAACATTCCTGCAGCGCGCGTGGGACCAGATTGTTCATGACGTCTGTCAGAACGATCAGCCGGTGCTCATCGGGGTCGACCGTGCCGGCTTGGTTGGCGAAGATGGCACCAGCCATCAGGGGATGTTCATGCTCACGGCCCAGCGACAGATCCCACGACTGCTGATCGCTTCGCCCAAAGATGAGCAGCAGCTGCGCTCGCTTGTTCGCACTGCGCTCTCACAGGATCACCCCTTCGCTCTGCACTACCCACGCGACAGCGTGGTCGGCGTTCCAGAGGTAGCGCCAGCGATCCTCCCCGTCGGTGTTTCCGAAGTGCTTGAAGAGGGGAACCAGATCGCGATCTTGGCCTTTGGCCCGATCATTCAGCGGGTGGCCCCGATCGCTGCGCGTCTGCGCGCCGAGGGGATCTCTGTCGCTCTGGTCAACGCCATCTGGGCAAACCCTCTCGATCACGCGATGGTGCAGCGCTACGGCGAGGCAGTTGACCTCATCGTGACGCTCGAGGAGAGCGTTGAGGCTGGTGGCTTCGGTGGTGCCGTTGTGGAGTCGCTGGCGGCGCACGAAGCGTCCACTGGGCGCCGCGTCAAGGCCTCCATCGCCACGATCGGGATCCCGGCCGGCAGCTTCGTCGACCATGGCAGCGTCTCAGATCTCCGCACGCTGATCGGGCTTGATGAGGCCGGGATCGAGCGCCGAATCCGAGCCGCCTGGAGCACCCGCAAGCAGTAAATCCTTCCACTCGCTGCGCCGAGCTACCCCGTGCGGGGAACGCGAACGCTGATTCCCATGTGCGATGATGTAGGCATGCGCCGCTTCGGTTTTGTCTACAACCCGACCAATGACCTTGCCCAAGAGGCGTGGGACGAGGCCGCTGGTTGGTGTGCCGCCAACGGCGTTGAGTGTTGGGGGCATGCTGCTGAAGATGTTGCCGCCGTGCGGTCAGCGCTCCCTGGCACTGAAGTGCTCATCTCATTCGGTGGTGATGGCACCTTCTTGCGCGCCGCCTCTGCCGTCGCCGGTACCACCACCCCGCTCCTTGGCGTAAATCTGGGCAAGATCGGCTTCCTTGCACGCGCCGAGGCATTTCAGATTGAGCCAACGCTTGACGCCCTTCATGCGAAGCGCTGGACCAC
>CAJABS010000034.1 GCA_903938075.1 uncultured Chloroflexota bacterium
CGCGAGATGTGCGATCGCATCGGGCAGCCCACGGCACCGAGCGCCATGGTGCAAGGGTCAAACGACGACGAGCGCATGCAGGCTGCAAGGGAGGCGCTCGCGCAGATCGGCCTCCCCGCAATTATTCGCCCAGCCTTCACGCTCGGCGGCACGGGCGGCGGCATCGTTGCCACTCAAGAGGAGTACTGGGAGCGCGTGCAGAGCGGCCTGCGTGCCAGCCCGATTCGCCAGGTGATGATCGAGCGCTGCCTTGTTGGCTGGCAGGAGATCGAATACGAGGTGATGCGCGACGCCGAGGACACCTGCATCGCCGTCTGCTCCATGGAGAACGTGGATCCGCTCGGCGTGCATACGGGCGACAGCATCGTGGTCGCCCCCCGTGCAGACGCTGCCCGACCCGGTGCACCAGCGCCTACGCACCGCCTCGCTCGACATCATTCGCGCCCTCGGCGTGGAGGGGGGCTGCAATGTTCAGTTGGCCCTCTCGCCCGACTACACCGAGTACGTGGTGATTGAGGTGAACCCGCGCGTCAGCCGCAGCTCAGCCCTCGCCAGCAAGGCGACCGGCTATCCGATCGCGCGCGTCGCCGCGCAGATTGCCATCGGCCGCACGCTGCGCGAGATCCCGAACGCCGTCACGCGCACCACCGTCGCCGCCTTTGAGCCCGCCCTCGACTACATCGTGGTGAAGCTGCCGCGTTTCCCATTCGACAAGTTCCCTGGTGCCGATCGCCTGCTCGGCAGTCAGATGAAGGCAACCGGCGAAGTGATGTCGATCGATCGCACCTTTGGTGCCGCACTGAATAAAGCCCTGCGCTCAATGGAGCAGTCAGGGAGCGGTCCAACAGCCGAAGAGGTGTCGTGGGAGGCGGAGCTCGCGCCGATCATTGCGAGCAACGATGCCGTAGCACTGCGCCACTTCTTGCGGCCATCTGACTCACGGCTCTGGCGACTCTTTGCGGCAATGCGTCGAGGAGTGAGCGCCGACCAGATCCACACCGCGACAGGGATCACGCGCTGGTTCCTTGCGGAGTTCGAGCGCCTCATTGCCATTGAGCATCGGGTACGCGAGGCGGGGCAGACGCTGATTGGCCCAGACCCTGCATCGGTCTCGCTGCTTGCCACGGCGAAACGTTCTGCGATCGGCGACCGCGACCTTGCGCTGATGAGTGGTGTCTCGGAGCCGCGCATTGCGCAGCGGCGTTCGCAGCTTGGCCTCACGCCGGGGTACGCGATGGTTGATACCTGTGCCGCGGAATTCGCCGCCGCCACGCCCTACTTCTACTCCACGTACGCGGCGGCCGGCTCACCACCAGAGGCGCCGCCAGTGCCACGACAGGCGGCGATGGTGATTGGCTCTGGGCCGGTGCGCATTGGTCAGGGGATTGAGTTTGACTACTGCGCCGTGCGCGCCGCGGAGCGCCTGACGGAGCGAGGCTGGTCGGCGGTGATGGTGAACAGCAATCCTGAAACGGTCTCGACCGACTTTGATGCGTCAACGCGCCTCTACTTCGAACCGCTCGATGCCGAATCAATCATGGAGATCGTTCGTGCCGAATCGCCGGAGGGGGAGGCAACGCTCCCAGCGTTTGTGCAGTTCGGCGGGCAGACGCCACTCAATCTTGCGGCGCCGCTCGCTGCGGCGGGTGTGCCGCTTCTCGGAGCCTCACTCGAGGCGATCGACGAGACCGAGGATCGCGTGCGATTTGCGGCGCTCCTGGATCGTCTCGGCATCTTGCAGCCTGAGGGCGGCCTGGCGCGCAGTCGTCAAGAGGCGATCGACCTGGTGGAGCGCATCGGCTATCCGGTGATCGTCCGGCCTTCATACGTCATCGGAGGTCTCGCGATTGACTTCGCCTATTCGCGTCCAGATCTTGAGCGTCAGCTCGACCGCATCGGCGAGATCGGTGAAGTTCGCCCGTTGCGCATCGATCGCTTCCTTGAGGGGATCGAGATCGACATCGACGCGGTCACCGACGGTGAGACGGTGCTGATCCCTGGCCTCTTAGAGCACGTCGAACTCGCCGGCGTGCACTCGGGCGACTCAATTGCCGTGTATCCACCGCAACGACTCCCGGCGGCAAAGCAAGAAGATCTCGCGGGAATCTTCATGCGTCTCGTGCGCGAGATCGGCGTGCGCGGTTTGGTGAACGCGCAGTTCATCGTGCGCGAAGAGGGGATCTACCTGATTGAGGTGAATCCGCGCGCAAGCCGAACGGTGCCGTTCATGAGCAAGGTGACGGGGATCCCGATGGTGCCGCTCGCCGTTGACATCGCACTTGGTGACACGTTGGCATCGAAGGGCTATGCATCGGGGATCGCCTCAGCACCCACCGGTGTGGCGGTGAAGGCTCCAGCGTTCAGCACCGCAAAGCTTCGTGGCGTCGATCCAACGCTGGGGCCATTCATGCAGTCGACGGGCGAGGTGATCGGCCTCGGCCTGACGGCAGAGGAGGCGCTCGGCAAGGCGCTGATTGCAGCGAACCTGCTGCCACCGCCGCCGCGCGACCCGCAGCGCATCGCCCTCTTGAGCATCGCCGACCGCGATAAGCACCTCCTCGCGCGCCTCGCCACGCCACTCCTCGCCGCCGGCTACGAGCTAGTCGCCACGCCAGGCACGCGCAGCGCCTTGGCGGTCCTCGGCATCACGGCGGGCACGGCACACCCGCTCGGCGACCAGGGGCGTGATGGGGCGCTTGGCATTGCCGACCTGATTCGCTCGGGCGTCGTCGCCTTGGTCGTCAACACGCCGTCGATGGCAACCGGGGCGCTGCGCGACGCGCTAGAGATCCGCCTCGCCGCGGTGGAGTACGGCGTGCTCTGCCTCACCGCCATGGAGACCGCCGTGGCGTCGGCGGAGGCGCTCTCGGTGCGGGCGGCCATGTCGGGCGTATCGCTGAACCCGATCGGCGTGCGCGGGCTACGATAGGCGCATGGAACTGACCTACGCCCCAGGCGCCTGCAACATTGGAGCCGATGAGATCGCGCGCCGCCGCAAGGCCGCTGTCGCCGGCCTTGTCGCCAGCATCGGCCTTGCCGTTGCGCTGATCGCGTTCGGTTCGGCCCCCGGTGACTTCACGCGCCTTCTTGTTGCACTGCCGCTCACCGGCGCAGCGATCGGCTGGATTCAGGCACGTCGACGCTTCTGCATGGCGTATGGCCTGGCGGGAACCTTCAACCTCGGCAAGATCGGCGAGATGAGTCGCGTCAGCGACCAGGCTGCACTCGCAGCTGACCGCCGAACTGCACTCGTTATCGCAGCGCAGGGTCTCGCTCTCGGTGTCTGTGGCGCGCTCCTCTTTCTGGCTCTACCCATCTCCCTGACAAACTAGGATGACGACGCGCACGGCGACGCCGCCGCTGCCGATTCGTGAACACCGGCTTGCGAATGGCTTGCGCCTCTTCCTGATCGTTGACCGCACAGCGCCAGTTGCCGCCGTGAACATCTGGTATCACGTCGGATCAAAAGACGAACGTGCTGGGCGCACCGGATTCGCGCACCTCTTTGAACACCTCATGTTCCAAGGCTCAGAGAACGTCACAAAGGCGGAGCACCTCACTCTCGTTGAATCGATCGGCGGAGAGGGGAATGCCACCACCTGGCTCGACCGGACCAACTACTTCGCCACCGTGCCAGCGGAGTGGGCGGAGTTGATCCTCTGGATGGAGGCCGACCGACTCGGCACACTCCTGTCAGCGCTTGACCAGGCGAACCTCGACAACCAGCGCGACGTAGTAAAGAACGAGAAGCGCTCCAGTTACGACAATCAGCCGTACGGCAGCGCCTACATTGAACTCTTCGCCCTCGCCTATCCGAAGGGGCATCCGTACCATCACCCCACGATCGGTTCAATGGAAGACCTGGATGCCGCCTCACTCGAAGATGTGCGCAGCTTCTTCACCACTTGGTACGCACCGAACAATGCCGTCCTCACCGTTGTGGGCGACATTGATGAAGAGGAGATCATCGCCGCCGTAGACCGACACTTCGGTGCGATCCCCGCCAACCCTGCGCTTCCAGCACACCCCGACCTCGCGCTGAGCGCGCCGCTCGGCGGTGAGATCCGCAAGACGATCCACGACAAGGTTCCTGAGGCGCGCGTGCACTTCGCCTTCCGCGCCCCAGTGCTGAGTGCACCACTGATCCCAGCAATTGAGATCGCCACACAGATCCTTGCCGGCGGGAAGGGGAGCCGCCTCTACCGACGCCTCGTTCGCGATGAGCAGGTGGCGCAGGATATGAGCCTCTCACTCCTTCCGTTTGTTGGCGGCGCATCAATTATTGTTGGCGCGGCCACCGTGCGCCCTGGCGCGTCAAACGAGGCGGTAGAGCGTGCCTTTGTGGAAGAGTTGGAGCGCCTCGCCGCCGAGGGGCCAACGTCGGCAGAGCTTGAGCGCGCGAAAGCGCTCACGGAATCTGAAGAGCTGTTGGCGCGATCCGACCCAGAGGAGCTCGCCGATGCGGTGGGCATGTACGCCACGCTGCTGAATGATCCGGGTCGCATCAATCGCGACCTTGACCTTGCCCTTGCGGTGACGGCGGACCAGGTGCAGACCGCAGCGAAACTCTTCGCTAAAGAGAATCGGATC
>CAJABS010000035.1 GCA_903938075.1 uncultured Chloroflexota bacterium
ACACGGCAAGGAGCCGGGTGATCCGAACTCTGGCGTTCTGCCAGAGGGCCAAGATCAAGCCGCGGGTGAAGCCGCCGTGCGGCGCGCCGCGCATAAGGCGCTCGGCGGCGTGGGCACCGACATTGAGGCCTTCCGCTTCAACACCGCCGTCGCCAAGCTGATGGAACTCGCCAACGCCCTCTTCCCGTATCGCGGCAGCCCCGTGGCTGGCACCGCGGCGTGGAACGAGGCGATCCACTACCTGCTCGCCGGCATCGCCCCAATGGCGCCGCATCTCGCCGACGAGATGCACAGCCGCGTGCAGGCGGCCGCGGGCATCAGCGCCAGCGACCCGCGCTGGACCTCAATCCATCAGTGCGCCTGGCCAACCGTTGACACGAGCCTGCTCACCGAGAGCACCCGCGAGTTGCCAGTGCAGGTCAACGGAAAGCTGCGCGACAAACTCACCGTGAGTGCCACCGCCACCGAGTCCGAGATCGAAGCACTCGCCCTCGCCTCACCAAAGGTGCAGCTCGCCCTCGAGGGGCGCGCGCCGAAGAAGGTGATCCACGCCGGCGGGCGCCTCGTCAATATCGTCGGCTAGCGAACGGCGCGGCCGCGCCGCGCAGGCAGCAGCTATTTCGCGAGTAGCGCCAGCATCGCCGCAACGTCAATGGTTGCGGTCATCACCGTTCCACCAGTTCCAGGCGTCAAAACGATGTCGCTCATCGGAAGCCCCGCAGTCGCATCTGATGCTTCAATCTTTCCATCCTTGATCGCCGCTGCCAGCGCTTCGGCGAGCTCGTTGGAGATCGTTCCGGTAAGTGCGGCCGTCTTATCGGTGCCAGTCACGGTCAGCGCCGAGAACGAAGAGAAGGTGTCGGCGGTCATCGTGAAGCGCGTCCCCTCTGGAAGCACGATCGCCCCCGACTCAGCACCGGCCATCAGGCCGTTGATGTCGTCAATGCCGAAGCCACCAAACTCAAAGACAAGATTGGTCGCCATCAAGTCGCCGCCCTCTACTGAGGCAGGGAGAGTTGGCAGGGTGAGCTTCGCACCGTCGAGGCGGATCTCAACGGTTGCACCTTCAATGCCTGTAGCCTGCAGCTGCTCGGTTGCGAGCTTGTTGATCGCTGGGGTGACAACGAGGACCCACGCGCCAACCAGCTGGCCGGCGATCACGCCGAGGGCGATGAGCAACTTGCGCTTCTTGCTCATCTTCTTCTTTGGCTGAGCGGCTCCATCAACGGTTTCCTTGGCCACGGTGCACCTCATGCTGGCGGGCTGAACCAGAGGTTCTGATTTGCAGCCCGCACACTCTACGCGAGAGCCACGCCGAGGAGTACCCTTACCCCAACGCGGCGGCCTGCCGCAGGGGTTAAGGAGGGTTCATCGTGGGTGAGGTCAAGATTGGCGCGCTGGTATGGCCGCAGTTCACCGAGTGGAAGTCGGTCAAGTCGATGGGCGTGACCGCCGATCGCGTGGGCTTTAACACCCTCTGGACCTGGGATCACATGTACCCGATCATCGGCAACCCGAACGGCCCCATGTTCGAAGGCTGGTCGACACTCGTATCGTGGGCCGAGAACACCTCGAAGATCCGCATTGGCCTCATGGTCGGCGCCAATACCTTCCGTGAGCCAACCATTACGGCGAAGCTCGCCACCACCCTTGATCACATCTCCAACGGCCGCGCCATCCTTGGTGTGGGCGCCGCCTGGTTCGAAGAGGAGCACGAGCACTTCGGCCTGAACTTTGGTGATGGCTTCCCGGAGCGACTCCGCTGGCTCGGCGAGGCCCTGCCGATCATGCGCGGCATGCTCGACGGCACCGAACCAACCGCCACCGGCCCGCGCTACAAGGCGAAGACGGTGCGCAACCTTCCGCTCCCAATTCAGAAGCACCTGCCGATCCTGATCGGCGGCGGCGGCGAGCAGGTCACGCTCAAGCTCGTTGCCAAGTACGGCGACGCCAACAACGTCAGTGGCACGCCTGAGCAGGTCGCACACAAGGAAGAGGTGCTGCTGAAGCACTGCGAGACCCTTGGCCGCGATCCCGGCACGATCGACCGCACCGTGGGCATTGGCAACGTGGTGATTCGCAACGATGCCGCCGAGGCCCTGCGCATCCACAAGACCCAGTTCGCCGCCAACGGCATTGAGCCAGCCTGGGAGAACCAGCCGGTCGGCACCGTTGACCAGGTCGTGGAGCACCTCGCTCCCTACGTGAAGATCGGCTACCGCCACCTGATTGCCGGCTTCTCTACCCCACACGATGAGGAGTCGATGATCCGCTTCGCCGAAGAGGTGCTGCCAAAGCTCAAGCAGATCTAGTGGGACGCCACGCCGAAGTGGCGTGGTACGTACGCGATACCTTGCGCAGCGCACGATGCGATCGTGTTGCAACGATATCGATGGCACGCGCTCATAGCTGGCTCCGTACTGTCACTCGTCCTGATCTATACCTTCTCTGCTGAGCCGGAGTACACCCTGGCGGCAACTTCTCCTGATGCCTCAGCCTCACCGATTGAGTCGCTGCCAGGTTCTCGGCTCCGAGTCGAGGTTAGTGGGGCGGTTGCGATCCCTGGGGTCTACGCGCTGCCTGAGGGATCTCGGCTGATTGATGCCATCACGGCAGCAGGTGGCTGGGGGGAACGCATTGATCCGCTGCGCATCGAGATCTGCCTCAACCTCGCTGCACCACTGACGGACGGCTCTGCGATTCGCATCCCATCACGGGATGACCGTTTCCTCTTGGGCGTACAGGGGATCCTCTGCGGGACGCTCTATGCGGCTCCAGGAGAGATCGCGGCAGTTGATGTGCCTGGGTCAACAGCGACAACGGCCACGGGCGGAAAAATTGACCTAAACACCGCGACGGCAGAGCAGCTCGACACACTGCCGGGTATTGGCCCTGTGACGGCCGCAAAGATTATTGCCGCGCGCAAGGAGGCACCATTTCTGATCGTTGATGATCTCCGCACGCGAGGGATCATCAGCGACCGCGTCTTGCAGCAGATCCGCCCGCTCGTTACACCGTGAGTGAACGGCGCCGAGGGGCGCCGCGACTTGGGGGACGTGCTGGATGGGCCGCCATCGCTGGAGTGGCGACCGCTCAGCTCTCGTTGCTGCCCATCCCCGCCTCGTTGCTGCGAGCCGGTGCACCGATGCTCGCGATGGCCTCACTCGTGCTGCTAGCACTCCTTGCACGAAGCGCGCACCGCAGCCCAAACCATCTCATCCGCGCGACACTCCTCGGCGTTCTGCTTATCAGTGCACGCGTAGCGCTCCTTGGTCCGCCAATCCCTCCTGCAGATGGTGCAGTGGCCCTCGTGCCAACTGGCGAGCTACGTGGGCAGGTTGCGGCACTGCTTGCCCCGCTCCGTGGGGCACAGCGATTCATCATCGAAGTTGATGGGTTGCGCATTCAAGTCGAGGCACCGCCAAATCCGAGTGTGCGCACCGGCGACACGATCCTGACAACACTGGAGCAGCGCTCCGTAAAGGTCGACGCCCAAGAGCGCCTGCGCATCCGTGGGATTTCAGCGACAGCGCGCACGCGAAGCGTGGTGATCATCTCTCGCGGTAGTCCATTGGAGTCGCTCCGAGCGGCCCTCGGGGACGCTATTGAGCGCGTGCTGCCGGCACCGGCGGGGGGACTTGCCGCAGCAATCGTGATCGGCTTGCGAGAGCGGGTCGACGAACGTCTCGCGGCAGACTTTACGGCGACAGGTTTGGGGCACGTCGTTGCGCTCTCTGGTTGGAATGTCGCCATCACCATGGCCGTTGCTGATCGCTTCGCCAAACGGTTTCCTGCCAAACGCAGACGCCCACTGCTGGTTGTCGTGGCGATCGCGTACGGCCTCTTCGCCGGTGCGAGTGCCAGCGTGATCCGCGCCAGCTTTATGGCTGCTGCCGCACTAATCGGCGCAGCATCTGGCCGACCTGGCTCTGGCGCGGTTGCTCTCTCGCACGCCGTTCTCGCCCTCATGGTGCTTGATCCTGCGATTGCAGCCGATCCTGGCTTTCGCCTTTCGGCATTAGCGACCGCTGGACTCCTCGCTAAGAGTCAGAGGTGGTCCGAGCACGCCACCGCGTTTGGCGAGAGGCTCCCCAAGCAACTCCGCACAGGTTGGTCGCTCATTGGTGCGGATGTCGCTGTCAGCCTGGCAGCGCAGGCTGCAACGCTTGGGCTCGTCATCGCCCTCTTTGGCCGAGTTGCGGTTTGGTCAATTCCCCTGACGCTCCTGATCGCCCCGCTGATTGCCCCAGCCACTGCAGCGGCAATTCTCGCCACAATTGCTGGTGAGCTGGTGCGTATGGTGCCGCCCCCGCTCGCAATCTTGCCGAGCCTGCTGGCCCTTCCGGCGGCCGCGCTCTTCAGTACTGCAGCCTGGATAGCCCAGGTCGGCGCACAACTACCCGCTAGTGGGATTGAGGTGCCACGCGCTGCGACGCTCAGTGTTGGGCTGGCTCTCGGCGTCGTTGGCATCTGGCTCCTTTTGCGAGATGAGCCACAAAGCACTCCAAAGGAAGCTGACGAAGAGGCTGTCTCCTCTGGTCCTGTAACCGAGCGTCTGGCGTTTGGCATTGCAGTGTTGATCGCGGTAAGTGCGCTCACCTCACTTGGCGGCGCCGCGTCGCGGGGCTCACTGCGCATTACAACGCTCGACGTTGGGCAGGGCGATGCGATCCTGGTTGAGGTATCTGGCCGTCGCATGTTGATTGACGGCGGTCCTGATCCAGCACGATTGAGCACCGAATTGGATCGAGTCATTCCAGCATGGGATCGTCGCATCGATCTGCTCGTGGCTAGTCACCCTCATGAAGATCACCTCGCTGGGCTTCCGAAGCTACTCGACCGATACCGCATCACCGCGGTCGTTGGATCGGAAGACCGTGGTGGGGGGCCAGCAGCATCCAGTTGGAAAGAGATTCTGACCAGCAGTCGCATCTCATATCACCAGGTGTTCACCGGTGACAAATTCCAACTTGGAGCGGCACGCTTGAGTGTTTTATGGCCAGACCGGACGTATCTATCGCTACCGCCTGGGGACGATGGCCGAGCACTCAACGATCGCTCGATTGTCTTGCGCCTCGACATACCTGGATTTAGCGCACTGTTCACTGGTGATGTTGAAAGTGACATCGATGCTCGCATCATTCGGAACATCGATAGCCCCGTTGATTTTCTTAAAACGCCGCATCACGGCAGCAAGGGAGCATCAAGCAGGGCGCTGCTAAACGTGCTTGATCCGCGGGTCTCTGTTGTGTCCGTAGGGGTGAAAAACACGTATGGCCACCCGGCCTCAGAAACCCTTCAACGCCTCGGGGAGCGTGGTGCCGAAGTTGAGCGAACCGATCTCAACGGCACCGTGACCATCACGGTGCCGTTGCAGCAGCCAGATCGCATCGTGATTCGGAGCAAGGCCGGCGAACGCCTTGCTCCTGCGCGCTCCGCGGTTGGTCGTCGCGCTCCGAGTGCACTTGCCGCTGATGCGGTTTGGTCAGCCCGTCTCGCATCGGTTGGCGTGGCGGACGAAGTCTCAGGCTGCCCTATTCCACGCGCTAACGTCTTTGTTTTAGGAAGCAGCGAAACTCGCATTTTGCGGAAACCTAAATAACAAGCGGCTTAAGCCTCGGAGATTAGACTAGCTGGCCGTCCTCGCTGAGAGGAGAGACCCAAAGCCGCTGACTATTCTGATGCTGGGCACCAGGAGTCGCCCGTTTGTGTTTCAGTTCCGAACTCATTTTCCTTTAGGTATGAGATGCGGGTAAACTTATCTGCGGTTAATTGATATTCACAAATCATGGTCCAAGTGACTAATGTGCCTTGGAAGTCCGTTAGAACCATATACCTCACTTCATAATTCGTTGAAGAGTAGTTTGAGGCATCTACGACTGAGGTTCCTTCAAGGCTCTCAATTGTGTCAAGTTTCTGTTTGACGATTGCGGTAAGTCGTGCATTCGTTTCCTCGATGCTGCCGCCAGTGTTGCCGTCTGGGGTACTACTCGTAGCGCCGCCACCGCAGGCCGACAGGGTTAGGGAAACCGCAAATCCGAGAGCAATAATGTGTTTCATAGGGGGATCATACACAATCCATCCTTGAACGTGAGCATCTTTCTTATATCTTGATGCTTGTTGAATGCGCCCCTTGCGGCGGTATAGGCAGAGGTCCACCCCATCCCACGCGCTAGGATCCGCCCATGGGAACGGCACCGATCCTCCTAGCCTGGGGCGACGACCTCCTCCTCATCGAAGAGGCGGTGGCGGCGCTGGGCGCCCGCATGGCCGCCGAGGACCCCATGGGGGGCGGGCTCCCCGAGAAGGTGCGCCTCAAGGCCGAAGGGCGGGGCTCTGGCGACGGGGCTGAGGTGCTCGGCGAGCTGCGTCGCCGGCTCGGCACGGGCGGCCTCTTCGGAGGTGGATCGCTCATGGTCGTCGCTGGCGCAGGCCGCCTCGGGCGCACCAAAGACCTGCGCGCCAACCTCACCGACACCCTCGCCAACATGGCACCGGGCAACGGCGTCGTCTTGGTTGATCAGCGCGCGCGTCGCCCAAACCTCAAGGGGATGCGCCCCGACGGGCCAGGCGAGCTTGGCTTGTTGGTGCAAGATCGTGGCGGCAGCATCGTCCCGTGTATCTCACCTGGCCCAGGCGAGTTGGCATCGTGGTTGCTGGCGCGCGCGAAGAGCGCCGGCCGCGAGATTGCTGGTGATGCGGCGAAGTCGATCGCCGAGCGACTCGGTGCCGAAGTGCGCGAGCCTGACCTTGATCGCAGTGGAATTCGCATGACTGCGGTGGTGGAGCTCGAGAAGTTGATGCTCGCGATTCCTACTGGGCCAATCTCGTTGCGTGCCGTTGATGCACTCGTTGCCGATCGCGGCGTTGGCTCACTCTTTGCCTTTGCCGACGCAATCGTGTCGCGCAGTGGCACGCTCGTGTCAAAGCACCTGCTACGTGCGGTCAGTGAGCCAGGGCCAATGGTCGTGGCAACGCTGCATCGCAAGATGCGCGACCTTGCACAGATTCACGGTGCAACTGTTGTTGAGGGTGCCTCGGTTGCTACTGCCGCTCGCACCATTGGAATGCATGAGTTCCCCGCCGGCAAGCTTGCCGAGGCGGCACGAAAGTGGAGCAGCACAGAGATCGCCGACGCAATCAATGGCCTTGTTGAGTTGGATGCAATTAGTAAAGGTGACGGCGAGCGGGCCTGGGGCCCGGCGCTGACTCGCTGGAGCGCTGCGCGCATTCGCTAACGCAGCGCTCCGAGCGTGTCGTTAGATCAGCCTTCGCGCTTCTCCGGTACGCCCTGCAGCAGGTACCAGCCCACGAGCATCGTCGCGAGCAGGGTCAGCAAGCCGACCGTGTACGCGCCGTTGCCGAGCACTGGGAAGAGGAAGAAGATCGTGGCGCCATAGAGCAAGCCGCCGATCACCTGCGAACCCTTGCCGACCAAGCCGTAGAGGCCGTAGAACTCACCGAGCTGCTTCGGTGGTGAGAGGCGGTACATGAGGATTCGGTCAG
>CAJABS010000036.1 GCA_903938075.1 uncultured Chloroflexota bacterium
ACCAACTGGTCGACGCGTTCCGCGCGACCCTTGAAGAGGTCTCACGTGCAGATCTACTCCTAGAAGTTGTCGACGCCTCAGATCATCACGCCCTGGAGCACCGCGCCACGGTGCAGGCCGTCCTCGATGAGCTCGGTGCCTCTGAAAAGCCGCGTGTCATTGCTGCCAACAAGATCGACGCCGCGCAGATGCATCCTCGCGAGATTGACCCGGCAGCACTGGGAGTTTCGGCGGCGACGGGGCTCGGTCTCGGCCCGCTGCGCAGCGCCATTGAGGAGGTCCTGCAACGCCAAGGGACCCCAGTCGACCTCCGCCTCCCATATACGGCAGTGGGGGAGGTTGAGGCGATTCGCGCCCGGGGCGGCATCCAGGTGGCTTACGACGAGGATGCCCTCCATGTCACAGGTTTTGCCACGCCAGAAATGGCCAGTGAACTCAAGCGATTGAAACGCAACTCGACTGCGAAGCTGCTCTAAGTACGCATCCCAGTCCGGCACAGGCATCAGCGGGGAGTAACAACAGGGGGCGCCTCCATGCTGGGGCTCCTGCTCTCTTGGTTCCGATAATGATAGTTATGTGACGAAGCAGGCTGGGCGCTGAGCACAGAACGTCGCTATCCTCCCCCCATGCGGATTGAGTTCATCGCCCAGGCTGGAGTCAAGATCCACACCGCGCACGGCTCAATCCTGTGTGACCCCTGGTTCAATCCTGCGTATTACGCCGGCTGGTTCCCATATCCGCGAAACGACAAGCTTGACCATGCCGCGCTGGGAGCCACCGACTACCTCTACATCAGCCACCTGCATCGAGACCACTTCGACCCCGAGTGGCTCAAGGCCTACTGCAATAAGGACGCGGTGGTCATCCTCCCCGCATACCCGCTTCCGGAGCTCAAGGAGGCCCTCCAGGGGCTCGGGTTCCATACGTTTATCGAGACGCAGTCGGGCGTCCCTGTGCGTCACGGTGGCCTCAGCATCGTCGTAGAGGCCCTCACAGCCCCCACAGATGGCCCCATTGGTGATTCCGCACTCCTCATCGACGACGGCGTAGAGCGCCTCCTGAACCTCAATGACAGCCGACCTACAGACCCTGATCGCCTCCTGGTCCAGGGGGCGATCGACATCTGTCTCCTGCAATTCAGCGGTGCGATCTGGTATCCGATGGTCTATGAGATGCCGGCGAAGGCCGCTGAGGCGCTTGCTAAGAAGAAGCGCGCCGCACAGTTCACGCGTGCAGCCCGATATGTCGAGATCATCTCTCCCCGTGTGGTGATCCCCTCTGCGGGACCCCCCTGCTTCCTCGATGACGAGCTCTTTCGCTGGAATGACGTCAACGACGCCGACGATTCGATCTTCCCCGACCAGCGCTTCATGGTTGAGCGACTGCAGGCTGAGGGTCAGGCGGCCATTCTGATGCTCCCGGGGAGCGTTGGAGAGTTCAACGCTGACGGAATCTTCAACGTGCAGCATTTGCAGGGTGATCTGTCTGTGCAGGATGTCTTTGCGAACAAAGAGGTGTATTTGCGCAGATACGCAGCTGACATGGCCCCTGTCATTGCAGCCGAGAAAGCGTCCTGGGCTGGACCTCGTAGCAACCTGGTGCCTGAACTCAAGGCTTGGCTCGAGCCGCTCATGGCGCTCGGCCCACGAGTCTGCGATGGAATCGGCACCGCGATCAAGATTCAGACCGATGACGAGGCGATCCTCCTCGATTTCCCTGAGCGGTCGGTCATTGCCGATGATGGCCGAGAGGTCGATTTCCGGTTCACGATCCCCCGCTACCTCTTGGACCACCTGGTGCGCACACGCACGGATGACTGGGTCAACAGCCTCTTCCTCTCGCTGCGCTTCTCAGCGTGGCGCAAAGGTGCCTATAACGACTACGTCTACACCTGGTTCAAGTGCCTCTCGACGGCACGGATTCAGTATGCCGAAGGCTTTTATGCCGAGAATGGCCCGACCGAGGGGACGTTCGACCTGACTGGCTGGCAGATCCAGCGCCGCTGCCCGCATATGAAGGCTGACCTCACCCGCTTCGGAACCACGGATGGCGAGACGCTGACCTGCAGCATCCATGGCTGGCAGTGGGATCTGGCAACGGGGCGCTGCTTAACCTCCGACGGGCACCCGCTCTTCTCGCGACCCCAGAGCGATGAGGCGAAGGCGCTCGCCGCTACAGCTGCCACGCAACCGCCACCCGGTCCCGATGTGACCGCTGGCTCACCAGAGGGTGCCTAGCCCCTCCCCCGCTTGCGCCAGCTACGGACTACGAAGCTGCGGTGAGTCCTCGGGCCAGTGCCGCAGCGAGCTCAGTTGACCGCCCGCCGCCCATCACCAAGACCACTGTCCCTGGGGTGATGCTCGGAAGCAGGGCAGCCGCAGTCTCTAGGACGGTCCCTGGCGCTGTTGCAGGTGTCCCTATCGCTGCGATTCGTTCGGCAAGATCGGCGGCGGAAACGCTCGTTGTGTCGAGGTCTCGGACGGCGAAGATTTCTGCGACCACAACCCGGTCTGCCGAACTGCACGACTGGGCGAGGCCCTCAAGCAGCGCAGCGGTACGGTGGTACGTGAGCGGTTCGATTGCCAGCACTAGCGTGCGACCCGGATATCGCTGACGGACAGTTTCCATCGTGGCGTCAATGGCGGTCGGATGGTGGCCGTAGTCGTCGAGAACGGTGATCGCGCCGCGGTCATAGCGCACCTCCATGCGACGCCCTACGCCCCCAAATGTGGCCAGTGAGCGCGCAATGCCGTCGGCACTTCCCCCTGCACTCGCCGCAAGCGCGGCCACGCCAAGGGCGTTTGATGCGTTGTGTGCACCGAGAAGCCCAATCGGGAGTGGATGCTGGAGCAGTTCGCGCAGTGCTGGAGCCGCGGTAGCCGCTCGATCCGATAGGTGCTTGATGGTGATCGCGAAGCTCCCCTCACCGCGTGGTGTCACCTCTGCAGCAAGATCTACAACCTCTGCGCCGGCGGATGCTGAAGTTGAAAAGGTGTAGCAGTTACCACCACCGACGGTGGCGAGCAGCGCTGCAAGCTCAGCGCCACCCTGGTCTCCAGCATTGATGAACACTACGCCGCTCTTTGCGGGATAGCTCACCCACTGTGCAAACGTTGCAACAGCAGCCTGACGATCGGCAAAGATATCGGGATGATCCCAGTCAACGTTCAGAATCAACGCACGGTCTGCGTTGTAGACATCAAAGTTGCCGCCGTATTCGTCTGCCTCAACGACAAACCCTGGGCTGCTGCCGATACGAACAGGCGCACCCGTAGGTGTGCCTAGCTCTTCGCCGAGTGGGCCGCCAACAAAGGCGGAGAGATCAATCCCGGAACGCATCAGGGCATCGAGCACCCATCCCGTCGATGTGGTCTTTCCGTGGGTGCCAGCAACGCCGATCAGTAAGCCACCACGCGTCGCCGCGGCATCAGCGATGACCTGCTGTACAGAGACCGCGTGAGCGCCTGCCTCCCGCGCCAGGAGTACCTCTGGGTGATTTGGCTGGGTGCTGGTGATCGCCTTCGAGATCGCCACCACACTGTCGGCGTTTAGCGCTGCGCACACCTGGAGCAGTTCCGGGCTGGCCGAGGAGCCAACGGGAATCCCCGCGTTCCGAAGAATCGCTGCAGTCTCCCCCGCCAGAGCCTGGTCATATCCCGAAACCTGTAGCCCGAGCGCCTTGGCATGAAGCGCCGCCGCGAGTGCGGCTGTGCCGCCAACGCCAATGATGTGGAGTCGCAAGCCAGGCCGGAGCGGCACTCCCCCTCGCGAAGGCTCCAAGCCAGCAGCGATCTCGCTAATTGGGCGCGTCACAAGCTACCGATAGTTCTCAAACTGCAGCGGACGCTCAACATCGAGGTCTTTGAGGCTCGCCATAACCTCTTGGAGTTCGTCGCGAGACTTGCCGGTCACACGTACCGCCTCGCCCTGGATCTGCGTCTTCACCTTCGGGAAGGTATCGCGAATGAATTTGGCAATCTTCTTGGCCGCCACATCGTCAAGGCCCTTGCGCAGCTTGACGTGGACACGGAGGGTGTCTCCTCCTGCCGCCTCAGCCTTCCCCCAGTCGTAGGTTCGCAAGTCAATGCCGCGCTTGACCGACTTTGACTCGAGGATGTCGCGAAGCGCCTTCAGGCGAAGATCGCCATCAACGCGGATGACAAGTTCGCCCTTCTCCTCTTTGATCTCGGCGGTTGCATCGCGAAAATCGTATCGTGTCGCGATTTCTCGTCGCGTCTGGTCAAGTGCGTTCTTGAGCTCCTGCTCGTCATACTCCGATACGACGTCAAATGAGTTGTCGGCTGCCATGCGCTACCTCCTTGAAGATTTCTGCACCTGCCCCGTACTGAGGAAGGCATATGTTTCGGCCCCTGTGCCGCTCCCAAGTTCGCTTATGGTACGTCCGTTGAGCGCGATGAGGAGGGCGGAGTAATCCCCGCTGCGGATCTCAATGCGCTTCTCGCCCGTAAAGACGAGCCGCGCGCCAGGGGCGATGGTCTTGCCTGAAACCCCAATGGTCGGATCAAGTTGCCCGTCAATCCACACGCGGATCCAGGTGGAGAGGGAGCCGCCGGTAACGCTCACTGTGACGCCGCTAAAGGAGACGTCCACCGTGCGAGTGGCCTGGCCGAGCACCCCGTCGGCTGTGGTGATGCTGAAGCTCAGGGTCCATCTTCCTGCCGGAAGGGCGATTCCCCCTGTGGCGACCCCACTCGCATCACTCGTGATCGTGGCAGTGATGAGCCCCCCTGCGGTGTCCGTCGCTGCAATGCTGATCTCACTGTTGGGAGTTGTTTCGAGTGCAATCGGCACGTCGGCGTTCTCTATGGAGAGATTGACCGATGGCTGCGTTACGGTGATTTCGGGGGCTACCTTATCTGGAAGCGCCACAACGAACACCCGTGCCTCTGTGGTGCTCGATTCGCCGCCGGTACCAGGCTTCACGGCGCGAGCGACAACCTCAGTGCGGCCAGTGCCGAGAGGAACAAGGAGTCTCCACAGCCCGCTCTGGTCGGCCTGCGTTGTTAATCGTGCCCCCGCGCTCGTGTTGATCACGATGCTGGCGCGCGCATCTGCAGTCCCCGCCAGTTCATATGAAAGTGTCCCTGGCTCGAGGTTGCTGACCGCCTCGACCGGATAGGTGATGGTGATTGCGGGCGGCAGAACAAAACGTAGGAGCTGCAACACCATGAAGCTACTGATCAGCAGCACGGCGATGCCTAGGCCACCAAGTGCCAGCACCCCCCTGGTAGAGCGAATGATGCTCGGCCGGAGGGAGACGAAGCGCTCCATTGCCGAGCTTCCCCGTTGCGAGCCTACAGGTGCAGGTACATCTTCACGAGCGGACTCCCCTTGCCACCCCGCTGCGACTGTGGCTGGGTCGAGCCCAAGATAGGCGGCGTAGGTGCGGAGTTGCCCGAGTGCGTAGATGCGCGGTGGAAGTTGGCTGTGATCCTCACGTTCAAACGCATCAAGGATCGGAACACGAATTTTCAGCGTGGCAGATGCTTCTGCAATCGTCACGCCACGTCGCTCACGCGCCTGGCGCAGTCGATCACCAATCTTGGGGGCTTGGGAGGGGGCCTCCTCGGGCAGGGCTGGCTCCCGGGGGTTGAGAGGGGCCAGATCGCTCATCGCTTACGCCTCCTCCCCAGGTTCCCCCGCCGTGTTCGCTCCAGCTTCGCCACCCCCAGTGGCGCCACTCGTATCGCTCGCAATCTTGTCGCGATTCACCACTCGTGCCGTTGAGCCATCAAAAGAGCCGATGTAGCCCTTCTCTTCGAGCTGATCAATGATGCGCGCAGCCCTTGCGTATCCGATGCGAAGCCGGCGCTGCAGTAGCGACGCGGAGGCACGATCATGTTCGGCTACAACCTGAACTGCCTCATCAAAGAGGCGGTCCGCGGGCTCTTCGTCACGGCCGCGATCGGCTCCTCCACCGCCACTACGCTCTGCAGCAGCGACGATCCCCAGTTGGTAATCGGGTAGCCCTTGTTCGCGCCAGTGGGTAACCACAGCGTTGATCTCTCGATCCGACACGAACACACCTTGCATGCGCGTGGGCTTAGGGGCGTCCGATGGTTGGAAGAGCATGTCGCCGCGACCAATGAGGTCCTCAGCCCCCGGCGCATCCAGAACCGTACGTGAGTCAATCTGGCTCGCCATCGAGAAGGCAATCCGGCTTGGAATGTTCGCCTTGATCAGGCCCGTGACGACGTTGACCGATGGGCGCTGCGTTGCGAGAATCAGATGGATTCCGGTCGCACGCGCCTTCTGCGCGATGCGGACGATGGACTCCTCCGTCTCTCGCCCATCCTGCATCATCAAATCTGCTAACTCGTCAATGATGATCACGATGGAATACATTCGGTCGTTTACATCCTCACGACTGGCGTTATAACCCTCAAGGTTGCGAGCGCCGGCGCTTGCAAACATGCGGTAGCGGTTCTCCATCTCGAGAACGGCCCACTTCAAGGCAGAGGCGGCTTTATCGGATTCGGTGATTACTGGAACGAGCAAGTGCGGTAG
>CAJABS010000037.1 GCA_903938075.1 uncultured Chloroflexota bacterium
CGTTTCTTCGAGATCATCCAGTCGCTCATATTGCGGAGCCAGTCGAGCTCGCGATCGTGCCCGAACGAGGGGAGCCACGAGATGTTGTCGACGACATCCATGATCTGATAGCGCAAGCTCCCCGCCTTCTCGGCGGCAGTCAACTGCACACGTGGCTTCTCATAGGTTGCGCCCATGCTGATAAACCACTCGTCGACGAGGCGGAAGGCGAGCGGCGTCGCGCAGCGCCAGCAGTGCGGATAGCGGTGCGTGATCTTCTCTCGGCGCAGCAAGCTGCCACTCTGTTCAAGGGCAGCGAAGACAAGGTCTGCAACAGCGAGCCAATCCTTTCCGCTGAGGTCGTTGAATCCCGGAAGGTAGGTGCCACTCTCATCAATTGGCGCAATCATCGGCAGGCCTTCGGTGATACAAAGTGCATGGTCCTCACTACCGCACGCAGGGGCGATGTGCACGATGCTTGTCCCCTCCTCAGCGCCAACGTCACTCCACGAAATGACGCGATGCGCGGCTCCGTCAGCGCCGAGTGTCTCGGTTACGGCTGGGGCGGAATCAAAGGTGGCGCGATAGCGCCACCCAATCAACTCACTCCCCTGCTTGGTATCGAGCACCTTGGCGCGAGGGGCGCCGCCACCGAGTGCAGCGACGCGGCGCGATGCACCAATCCACATCTTTCGTCCGTCAAATTCCACCAGCTCGTACGAGAGGGTTGGATTCACCGCGGCGGCGACATTGGCCGGAATCGTCCACGGCGTCGTCGTCCAGGCGAGCAGCTCTTCACCAGGGCGATCAACGAGAGGGAAACCGAAGTAGGCCGAAGGGTCGTCGCGATCGGCGTAGCCCTCCGTCATCTCATGCTGGCTGATTCCCGTGCCGCACCGTGTGCACCACGGCATGCTGTCACTCCCCTTGTAGAGCCAGCCACGCTTATTGCATTCGGCGAGGAAGCTCCAGATCAGATCGTTGTTCTCATCTGAGAAGGTGAAGTACGAGCCGCCAATCTCAGGTGAGCCGAGTTGTCCGATGAGCGCCTCTGGGGCGCCCCGCACCGCGCCAGCGGCGCCTGCGATCTCCATCTCACGCTCTGGTGCGTCGCCCAGTGCATCGCGCAGGCGTAGGAGATCAGCCGGGTCGTTCCAATCCATCCACATGCCGAGTCGGATCGACTGCTCGGTCTGTCGAGCGGCGTAGGTGAGCACGCGCTGCTTGCAGAGTCGGATGAACTCAGCCAGGCCACGCTCTTCGATCTGTCGCTTTGAGGTAAGTCCGAGCTCTTTCTCAACGTTCACCTCGACCCAGAGCCCTTGGCAGTCGAACCCCTGCTGCCAGCGCAGCTCGTGTCCGAGCGACGCGCGGAAGCGCTGGAAGAGGTCCTTATAGGTACGACCCCAAGCGTGATGAACGCCCATCGGATTGTTTGCGGTGATTGGGCCATCGAGGAAGGACCAGGGTTCGCCGCCAGCCGTCTGCGCGCGGAGGCGCTCAAATGTCCCCTCGGCACGCCAACGCGCCAGCATCTGGTGCTCCAGGCTGATCAGGTCGGGCTTCGAATCAACAGGGTTGAACATTGAGAGGAGCGTGCCACGCCACCCCTGACATGGCAAACGGGGGGCACCCCCCTTCTCCGCAAGGCGGTATGGTTCCCGTTATGAGCCAACCGACTGAGACTCCACGACGCTCAGCCTTCGCGGCAGCCGTCTTTTCGCTCCTCGTCCCAGGGTTCGGCCACCTCTATGAGCGGCGCTGGAGAGCGGCACTCCTCTTTCTCGCTCCCCCCACCCTCATCTTGGCGCTCGTCAGCGGAATCGTCGTGGCCGATGGGCTGCCCGGCCTCGTCGGCCTCCTGATCACGCCCTTTGGGCTGAGTGCAGCCGGCATCCTCAACATTCTTCTCGCCGTCTGGCGTGGGGTTGCGGCGGCTGATGCCTGGCGCTGGGCCGTGCGCCGCGAGAGTGGGGCTCGCGCCATCGGCGTCTCGCTTGCTGGCCTGAGCATCTCGCTGATTGCCGCCCTCTCACTGCATCTGGTCCTGGGCAGCTATGTCAGCACCGCGTCGGAACTCGTTGGCGGCATCTTCTCCTCCGGCACCGTGACACCCGGTGCAACCCCTGCGCCGCGCTGGGATGGGAAGGAGCGCCTCAATGTGCTCCTCGTCGGCATTGACCAACGTGGCGACAGCACCTCCTTCAACACCGACACCCTGATCGTCGCGAGCGTTGACCCAGTGAACGGAACGGTCACCATGTTCAGCATCCCGCGCGACACCGTTGACTTCCCTGTCCCCGCGAGCGCCCAGCGGCTCTACGGGGCCACGTACGGCAACAAGATCAATTCGTACTACGCATCAGCGAGTCGCAATCCCAACGTATTCCCTGACGGCCCAATGCCCGCCCTTCGCGAGATGCTGGGCAACTTCTACGGTATGAAGATCGATTACTCACTGATGGTGAACTTCACCGGCTTCCAAGAGATTGTGGATGCCCTGGATGGGGTGCGTATCACCGCGAGAAACCCAGTAACCGATGACTCGTACCCCATTGGTGGTGGCAGGTACGCACGCATTCATGTTCTGGCTGGTGTGCACGCTATGGATGGCGCAGAGGCGCTGATCTTTGCTCGCTCACGACACGGCAGCTCCGACTTTGATCGCGCCGCTCGACAGCAGCAAGTGATTTCGGCGATTCGGGCGCAGAGCGATATGGCGGCGATCACGCGAAACCTCCCTTCGCTTGCAGCGGCACTCAAGGATTCTCTCAAGAGCGACTTCCCCCAGCAGGATCTCCCGCTCCTCTTAGACCTCATCGCGCAGATTGACGCTGGGAGCATTCGCAGCCTCGTCTTCACGCCGCCGACCTACCAAACGGTCGGATCCGATAGTCGCGGGTACATCATCACCCCTGATGTCGCGAAGATTCGTGCCGCGGTGCAGCAAGCCTTTACCGCTCAGCCAACCAAAGAGGAGCGTGAGGCTGACGCAATCGCCAGGGAGGCGGTGCGCATCTGGGTGCTGAACGGTACTGGGAGAAAGGGTGAGGCAGGAGTTCTTGCGACGGCGCTCAGCCGTGCCGGTCTTGACGCTTCGGCACCAACGACCATCACACCAGGTGAGATCGGTCTCCTTAAGACACGATTCATCGTCTTCAACGGGGCCGAGCAGCGGATGCCAGTCTCCCTCGCCTTGCTTGAGCGCCTCCTCGGCATGAAGGCAACGCTCATCGATGACGCGTCCGTCACGGTTGATGTTGAGATCATTACTGGCGCCGACGTACCGACCATCACCCCCTAGGGGCTGATCAGAGTTAGTAGATCGGCGTGAGCCAGTGCTTGTAAGCGGGCACCTTGCCGCGCACAGCATCGAAGTAGCGGCTCTGGATTCGCTTCGTTAGTTCGCCAATCTTCCCCGTGCCAACGGAGCGGTGATCAACCTCGATGACTGGCGACACCTGCGCGCCCGTCCCCACGAGGAAGATCTCATCAGCGATGTAGAGCTCGCTGCGGTCGATCTGTCGCTCCGCGACAGGGATGCCGAGCTCTGCCGCAATCTCAATGATGCCCGCTCGGGTGATCCCCTCCAGGATGTCGTCGTTCACGCCAGGGGTAATGAGCTTTCCACCACGCACCATGAAGAGGTTCTCAGCCGAACCCTCGGAGACCTTCCCCGCCTCGGTGAGCACGATTGCTTCGTCAAAGCCGTTCAGTCCCGCCTCACTCTTGGAGAAGGCGCTGTTCACGTAGTTACCGGCAACCTTGGCTCGCGCCGGAATGGCTAGGTCAGAGGTGCGGCGCGTGGCCACGGTCGCGCAACGGATCCCTGTCGCGGTGTCGATGTAATCGCCAAACGGGACAGAGATGACGTAGAGATCGTTCTCGAGACCGTGCAGCTTTACCCCGATCGCCTTGGTGCTCTTGTAGACGCTTGGCCGAACGTACACGTCCTCTTTAAAGGCGTTCCGCTTCAGCAGCTCGACCACGATCCCTTTGACCGCCTCCACCTCTGGGAGCGGGTCCATGAGCATGATCTTGCAGGAGGAGCGCAGGCGCTCCAGGTGCTCGGTGACCTTCAGCGCATAGAGCTGCTGCTCGTCCGCGTTCCAGTAGGCACGAATCCCCTCGAAGGTTGCCGTGCCGTACAGGAACGCGTGCGTCATCACGCTTACCTTCGCGTCGGCCAACGGTCGGAAGTCACCCTCTAGATAGGCGGTGATCCCGTCGTACTCGTTGCCCGTGCTCTTCGCCATGGTTCGCGCCTCTACCGGACCTAGCCCTGGTGCTGCGGTGCGTATGGCAAGAGCGCCATCTGCCGAGCGCGCTTGAGCGCTGCGGTCACTTCACGCTGATGCTGCGCGCAGGTGCCGGTCTTGCGACGTGGCTCGATCTTGGCGCGGTCCGAGAGGTAACGGCGGAGACGGTTGATCTCCTTGTAGTCAATGTAGCCCTGCTTGTCGCTGCAGAACGAGCAGACGCGGCGACGTCGCCCTGCTCCGAACTTGTCATCACGCTTCTTGAATCGCTTTGGTGCCTCAGGCATGGTGTGCTCCTCTCAATTCGATGTTGTTGGGATTAGAACGGTAGGTCGTCAAGATCGCTTGGCGCCGACTGGGAGCTCTCTTCTGGAGCGCCCTGGCTCGGTGCAGACGATCGAGGCGCCCGTGGCGCGTTCGGATCAGCGTCTGGATTTCGATCGACGATGACGACCTCGCTTGCGAGGATGTCGAGCGCGACGCGCTTCTCCCCCTCTTTCGAGTCGTACAGGTCAACCTGCAGACGGCCCTCGGCGTAAACCTTGCGCCCCTTGCGGAGCCACTCAGCCAACTTCACCGATCGCTCACCAAACATGATGACGCGATACCAGGTCGTCTTATCTTCCCAGTCGCCGCCAGCAGCCTTGCGGCGCTCGTTGGTGGCAACGCGCATCTCGAGGCGCGGCTTCCCATCGGCGGTGTACTTCAACTCTGGGTCGGCACCAAGGTTCCCGATGATGCTGATCTTTGCGAACGACATCGACTACTCCCCGTCGACTGCAGCGGCTGCTGCAGCGGCGGCGGCGATTTCGCCTTCAGTGTCATCGGCGTCAAGCTCGAGTCGCGCCGGCGTACCACCATCAAGATTGAAGTCACGAAGTGCAGCGGCGCCCTTGCGCTCGTCGCGGATCACCAGGTGTCGAAGCACCTCTTCGGTGATCAGGAGCACGCGCTCAATCTCGGCGATCGCCGATGCGGCAACCTCGAACACGTAGATTTGA
>CAJABS010000038.1 GCA_903938075.1 uncultured Chloroflexota bacterium
CTCACTCCTGAGTTGGTCGGCCGATGCCTGGGAGTCCACCGGGGGGCTCGTCAACATTGCAATGTTGGATGAGCGCATTGCGGCAGAGACTGGCGCTCCCATGCGAGGACAGGCGCTGAGTCGCGGCTGGCGACTTGATCTCCAGCATTGGAAGCATGAAGACCACGTCCACCTCTGCGGCGGACTTCTCCGCCGGCCAGAGGGTCTTCACTTTGACCTTGATGGCGTGGGGAAGGGTTGGATTGCCGATCGTGCCGCCGCACTCCTCGCCCGCCTCCTAGACGCTTTAGTTGCAGCCGGAGAGATCCCTGCATGGAGGAGTTGCTTTGTTGATGGCGATGGCGACATCGCGATCCAGAATCGAGGCGGAGCGGAGACCGAGGTTCGCATCGAGATTCCACGCGTCTCCGAGGCAACGATCGGTGCGATTCAGGTCAGCGGTACCTCGGCGGGCATCGCAACGTCCGGGACTGGCGTGCACCAATGGGGCGGTCGACACCACATCATTGACCCGCACACGGGTGCTCCAGCCGATAGCGGGATCGCACAGGCGACCGTGGTCGCTGAGAGCGCGCGGGAGGCTGAAGCGTGGGCCAAGTCGATCGTCATTGGCGGTGCCGCACTGATCCGCCGCGCCGAAGCGGCTGGCGTGCGCAGGATCGTTGCCGTCCAGACGAACGGAAGCATCATCAGCGCACCTGCACTTGATCGCCTTGATGCCCGCAACAAGTACACGCCGCACTCCGCGCGCGCCGCCGATGCTACGGTACCCGCGCAATGAAGTATCAAGGTCTGCCACGCGTCCTCCAAGTACTCCTCTGGCTCGCGTTTGCGGCCGTGGTGGGGGTGATCTTCTACGGCTCGCTCCCAAGCGCCGTTGCGGCGATCTTTCACCTCGCCGATGTGGAGCCCGAGAAGATTCCATGGATGACCTCCAGGATCACCGCCTTCCTCTCCTACGGCGCGCTCGCCGCCTCTTCCATCTACGGGCTTGCCATGACAACGAAGACGCTTGACGCCATTGCGCGCCGCGTGGTCACCGACACGTTGCACGAGAACCTCAGCTTCTGGGGCCTTCTCCTTGGCATCACTCACGCCGTACTCCTGATGTTTGACAACTACATTCAGTTCACGTGGGAGTCGATCCTGATCCCCTTCGCTGCGAGCTATCGGCCAGATGCGGTCGCCTACGGAATCTTTGCCCTCTACCTCACCGCACTCTTGGTGCTCACGAGTAAGGCTCGTCGCTGGATCGGACTGCGCCTCTGGCGCGCAATCCACCTCCTCGCCTTCGTCGCCTTCGGGCTCCTCACCGCGCACGGCCTTGCCGCTGGCACAGATAGCGGCACCGTATGGGCGAGGGCTCTCTACATCGGCTCCGTCACCCTCGTCGTCTTCTTCTTCGCCGTCCGCATCCTGCAGAAGATCACGGGTGCAAACCGCCGATAACTCGTCTAGGGTTGCGCGATGACCGCACCAGCAGCAACACGTCCCTCACTAAACCGCGACCCACAATTTCTACGACTCTGGGCGGCGGAGACGATCAGCC
>CAJABS010000039.1 GCA_903938075.1 uncultured Chloroflexota bacterium
AAACACTCTCGCTCTGCAGCGCAACCGGCGAACCACTCAGTGACGATGAGATCGTGGCGAGTGTGCTGCCACTACTCAATGCCCCAACGAAGCTCCTGCTTCTCTCACGTGTCTCGTGGATCAGCGGCCGGACCCTTCCAGTCGCACCACTTCTTGCGGCGGCGCGCGCTGCGGGTGTCACCACCGTGCTCGACGGCGCCCAAGGTGTCGGTGCGTTGCGCGACGACATTGATGCGCTGAACCCCGATCTGCTCGCCTTTCCATCGCAGAAGTGGCTGCTCGGGGTTGAGGGGCTCGCTGGTATCCGCCTCTCGCGTGAGGCGCTCGCCGCCGAGACGTTCCGCCCGATCATTGGCGGCTACATGGCCTTCGATGGACAGCCACTCAACGGTGTTGGCACCTTTCGGTCAGATGCCCGTCGGTACCAGGTCTCTGGTTTCAGTCGTCCGGCTCTGGCGGGGGCGGCGCGAGCGGCGGGTTGGTTCTCGATGCAGGTGGGACTGCCGTGGGCGACCGAGCGCGCCCAGCGCCTCGCAGCCGAGTTCCACGCCGCAGTGCGTGATGTTCCCGGGGTGCAGATGCTCGCCCCAGCCGGGGGGCACGCCACGATCGTCTCCCTGCGCGTGGAGGGCTGGAAGCCCGAACAGCTCGTGGAGGAGCTCACGCGCCGCGCCTTTGCCATCACCCGCCGCGTGCCGAGCCTCCCACCCCTCGACGGCCGACCTGGCTCCGCCGCTGCACTCCGCACCTCGTGGGGCTTCTGGAACACCGAGGCCGAGGTCGTGCGCATCGCCGAGCTGATCACCCTCTTCGCTGCACACACGCCAGAGACGCTGCCGAAGCGCCCAACGATTGAGATCCTGCATGGCTAAGCAGCGTCGCCCACGCGGCTTCATCGGTCGCCGCGTCTACCAGCTACTGCATGCACCAAAGCCAGTCTTTCGCGCCGTCTTCTCCAACGTCTCTATCGCCGCACTCTTGACGCTCGCGTATCTCCTCTACGACCTGCAGGTAGAGCGCGCACTGCGCAGCGGTGCTGATTTGAGCAGCGTTATCGGCGGGAGAGATCTGCGCACCGAGGCGGCGGCGCTCCTAGTGCTTGGCACGGTGATCTTTGGCAGCCTCATCACCTATCTGATCGTTCCACAACCGCGCGCAGACGGAAAGGGAACAGAACGTTCCGGGTGGTCCGCAGTACTCGGCCTCTTCGCGAGCTTTCCGGTTGCGTACATCGCCCTCGTGATTGAGAGCCAGTTCTTGAAGCCGCTCTTCGCGCAGCTGTAGCGGAGCGCTACGCCTGGCGGGTGCCGATCAGGCGGTAGCCGATGCCGCGAACGCTCACCAAGATCTGTGGGCGTCGCTGATTCCCTTCGAACTTCTTGCGCAGGCGGTTGACGGCAACGCGCAGCGCTTCGTCGCCGCCAGCCCAGTTCTCGCCCCACACGTAATCACGAATCTCTTGATGCGAGACCGCATCACCAAGGCGCTCGATGAGGAGCGAGAGGAGTCGCAGCTCTGTGCCGGTGAGGGTGATGGTTCGCTCAGCGAGTCGCAACGCACCGCTGGCGCGGTCGATCGCGATGGGCGTCGGCTCTACAGGCGATGTATCAGTCATGGGAGAGCGATAGTAGCGGGTCTGTAACAGTTCGTCTACGCCACTCCGCCCAGTGCAATGGCCAGGGTTGCAACACCTGCAAGGGCAATCCCCAACCCTTGTCGTGCGCTTACCCGTTCACCCAACAGGAACGCCGCAAAGATCACCGTGGTGATTGGTGCGATCGACGTAAAGACCGCCGCTACCGCCACACCGCTCTCTCCAGAGGAGAGGAAGAAGAAGAGATTCCCCATCGTGTCACCAGTGCCGGCCGCAGCAAGCAGCACTAGTAGCCGTAGTCGCGGCAGTAGACCTGTTGGAATTGCACCTGGGCGAATTGGTTCATCTCCGGGCGGCCGTCGGCCAACGAGTCGAGCGGTGACGAAGACGAGGGTGAGCGCCGAGACACTGGCGATACGAAGGATGGTGAGGAGCCACGCAATCGTCGGTAGGCCAATCGCTGCCGTCTCTTCAAGTTGTGCTTGAACGCCAGCGAAGATCAGGCTGAAACCCGCAAAGCAGATTCCGGCGGTGATGCCGTATATGGCACCGCCGCCCGCCGCTGCACCGCTTGACGCATCGGCGTGCGCACCGGCCTCGCCAGCAACTGCATGTTCAACAGAGCTCGTTGAGACGATGATGATCGCAACGATCGCCAGCATGAATCCGAAGAGTCGGAGGAGTGACGGAACTTCACCTTGCGCAATGCTCACGCCAACAGGAATCAGTGCCGCGAGTGTGCCCGCGATACTAGCGACAATCGAGATGCGCCCGTGGGCAAACCCGTGATAAAGCGAAAGCACACCGGTGCCACCAACAATGCCGGCCAGCGCGGTGGTGAGTAGCGCAGAGCCGCTTGGCGGAACACCACCAGCGAGCAGGGCAACGGGAATCAGTAGCGCCAGCGCCGCCGCCTGGCTCGTGGCGACGACGAGGAAAGTTGGGAGGCGTCGGCTAGCGAGTCCGCCCAAGAAGTCGCCACCACCCCACGAGAAGGCGGCGAACACACCGAACAGTGCGCCGATCATGGAGCCACCCAGCGCATGCGCTGATGTGGGCCGACCTGGGGGAACTCAAAGCGCTCCCCCTCGGCAACAAAGCCGAGGCGCTCATAGAGGGTGATGGCCGCCACTCGTGCGTTGCACCAGAGGTCGCGCGGGGCGCTCGTGTCGGACCACCAGGCGGCGATGGCGGCGCGCATCAGCGCCTCACCGATCCCTTGGTTACGCCAGTGTGGGGCGGTCGCCGCGCCCCGGAGTTGGGTGCTTGGCCCCTCAACCGTATAGAGCGAGACACATGCGGCCAGCTCACCGTCGCTCCAGGCGCCCCAGTGCGCACCAGCACCGGCCTCATCGCCTGGGTAGTAGGCGCTCTCCAACGGCCGACCTGCCCGCAGCACTTCGTGGCGCAGGTTCAGGATCTCCTCAAAGGTTGCGGGTCGAATCTCGAGCATGCGTACAGGCTACCTGCTCCCCCCGCGCATGTACTACCGTTCTCCCCATGCCCGACCTACCGTCTCGTGAACAGCGCCCGGCCTATCCGCCACTGCCGACCACTGATCCCCTAACGGGCGAGCCGTTCAGCATGGATCTGAAGGCGGTCAAGGATGCGGCCCAACGCACCGCAGGGAAGCTCCACATCACACCGATCCTCTCCTCGGTCGGCGCCGCCGATGCCCTGCGCCGGAGCGGGGGACCAGCCCTTGGCGATGGCCGCGTGCGATTTAAGTCAGAACACCTACAGCGCAGCGGTTCGTACAAGGTTCGAGGCATGTTGAATCGTGTCGCGCGACTCGTCGAATTCTTCGGCATTGAAGACGTGCAGCGCCGCGGGATCATCACCTTTAGCGCAGGCAATGCCGCCGCCGCCTACGCCTGGGCGGGCCGCGCCTACGGCATTCCTGTTGAGGTGGTGATGCCAGCGAAGGCCGTGCCCGCAAAGATCGCCGCCTGCAAGGCCTATGGGGCAACCGTGCACCTTGTGGAAGGGCACATGGGCACCGCAGGAGAGCTGAAGAACAAGTTGGTTGCGGAGCGTGGCCTCATCGATGCACACCCGTTTGATGATCCATTCGTGATTGCCGGTCACGGCAGCATGGGCATTGAAATCCTTGAACAGATCCCCGAAGCCGATGTGGTCATTGGTGGGCTTGGCGGCGGCGGCATGCTCTGCGGCGCTTCCGTTGCACTTCGCGCACTGAAGCCCGAGATTCGTCTCTACGGCGTTGAGCCCGACGGCTCCTCTGCAGTGAAGCAGGCGGTTGACGCTGGCGGTGTCGTGCCCGTCACCCCGGTCACCGTGGCCGACGGCCTCGGTGCGCCGTACGCCGGCTCCTGGACACTCCCACTCGCATCCTCACTCCTTGATGGCCTCGTCACCCTCCCCGACGAAGAGATCCTCGGCGGGTTGCGATTCGCGATGGAGCGCCTCAAGCAGGTGGTGGAGCCCGCCGGCGCCGCCGCTCTCGCCGCTCTCCTCTTCGGGCACATTCCCGTAATTCCAGGGGACAGGGTGGTCATCATCCTGAGCGGCGGAAACGTCGATCTCACCCGCATCCCAGAATTCCTGGAACGCGCCACACCCGTCCCTGGCGCATAGACCTTGACGTTTGGGCCAATAGTCATCTACCTTTCTGCTAACTGATACTCAGTATCAGTACAAGCGCAGTAGGGAGGCTCTATGGCATACAGCTACAAGAACTCACGGGGGGTCCAGTACTACCTCCACGGTCGAACCCGAACGGTCGCTAATGGGAAGAAAGTGACGCTGCACTTCTTCGCAAAGGCTGAAGGCGAAGGCGCTGTCGGATCGCTGCCTGAGGGGTATACGGTGATTGAATCGGCGCGAACTGGCCTCCCGATCTTGAAGAAAAAGGCGTAAATGCGTCACTCGGCGCACGAGATCAAGTGCCCGAACGGCGACCTCCCTGAGCAGCCGCACCTCTTTGAGGCGGCTGCCGGGGAGGGAACCCCGCTGTTCATGTTCTGCCGCAACTGTGGTGAGGTTCGAAAGATTGAACTACCCGCAGCAGAGCCCATCCCACTGGATGATCTCCCCTCCCACCTCTGGCCGAGCGCCCTGGAGGACGGCGGAGGAGGCGTATAGCGCGCAACCCCTCCGCATCGGGGAAGGCGGGCCTACCGATCCTGAAGAAGAAGTCAAAGTCCCACTGGGGGTGATCGACTAACTGTGTCAAACAGTCGGCACGGTGATCAGGCAAGATTGCGGGCATGAACGATCTTCTCGTAGCACTCGCCGTACTCTTCACCGGCATTGCCGCCGTTGCAGCTATCGCCGCAGCGCTGCGCGCTGGGCGCCCAACCCCACCCGACCAGAGCACGGCGATGCAGGCGGCACAGCTTGCGGCCATGGTGCAAGGGCTTGTGGAGCAATCGAACCGCGACCGCGAGAGCGTGAAGCAGGCGCTCGCCGCTGGCGCAAAGGGCACCACCGAGCAGCTTCAACAGGTTGGTGAACGCCTCGGCATCATCGATCGTGCGCAGCAGCAGATTGAAGAGCTGAAGGGTCAAGTTGTTGACCTTGTTGGCATTCTCGGCAGCAATCAGGCGCGTGGTGCCTTTGGTGAGGTGCGCCTTGAGCAGATCGTTGAGGATGTGCTCCCCGCCGAACTGTACGAATTCCAGGCCACGCTCTCCAATCGTGCCCGTGTTGACTGCCTGATTCGCTTCAGCGAGCGCGGCGGTGATCTCGCCGTCGACTCAAAGTTTCCACTCGAGTCGTATCGCAGCATGCTCGCCGCCGGTGACGACGCGACGCGCATTGTGGCCGAGCGCCAGTTCAAGGTTGATGTCAAGAAGCACATTGACGACATCTCGTCGAAGTACCTCATCAAGGGCGAAACGCGTGATCTCGCCCTCATGTTCATTCCGGCGGAGTCCATCTACAGCGAGCTGCTGCAGCACTTCTCCGACCTCGTCGACTACTCAAGTAAGAAGCGCGTCTACCTCACCAGCCCAAACACCATCCATGGCTGGCTGACCAACCTGCGCTCGGTCTACATCGACACCAAGATCGCCGCGCAGGCCTCACTCATTCAGCGTGAGGTGCGCCTCATCCTCGACGATGTGGGCCGGCTCGGCGAGCGTGTCGAGAGCCTTGAGGGCCACTTCGGGCAGGCGAGCAAGGATATTGAGCAGATCAAGACCTCGGCTAAGAAGGTGCTCGACCGAGGTGAGAGGATCGAGCGGGTGGAACTCAGTGCAGGCGACGATTCGGCAGGCCCTGCCCTGAAGGATTGAGTTATCTCGGCTAATCGGCTACCGTTTTCTTCAGGGCTGAAGTTCAGCTCATACGTTAGGGAGGAAACATGGATTCGAAGAACCTGTACATCGTGGCTGCAGTCGCCAGCCTTGCACTTTCACTCGCGCACTACTTTGGTGTCGCCGGGTTTAAGGCAGACACTCTGACCGCCGTCTACATCGGCCTGTGGGTCCCAGCGATCCTTTCGCTCGGCAACCTGCTCGCCAAGAAGGGCAAGTGAACGATCCGATCGTCTTCGTGCTTGGTTTCCTTGTAATGCTGCCTGTTCTTTGGGCGGCGTATAAGGATCTTCACAGCTAACGCTGACGATCAGGTAAAGGCGCCTCGTTGCGGCTTCGGCCACAGCGAGGCGTTTTTATTTGCCGATGTTCTCTGGACCGAACGAATTCGGAAGCAGCAGATCAAACGGGTAGCGATTGATGCGCAGGATCTCCAGCCGCTCGTCAAGGTTCACGGCGACGATGGGGATTGACAGTGACGCTGCGAACTCGCGAATGCGCTGACGGCAAATACCACATGGTGCTGGTGCCTCTGCGGGCGATTGCACGGCAAATGCCAGTGCGACACACCGGGCGTCGGTTGCGAGGCGCATCGCATTCATCGTGTGCTGTTCTGCGTGCACGGTCAGGGTGTAGTCAACACCCTCCATGTTCGCCCCAACGTGGATCCCACCGTTCTCGTCGGCCGCGGCAGCGCCAACCGTGTAGCCGGAATACGGCGCGTAAGCGCGCGGACGAGCGGCACGCGCCGCCGCAACCAGCTTCGCTTCGATTGGTGTGAGATCTGCTTCGGTGATTCTCATCGTGGGCTCCACCCTTCTACTTGGCCGATCAGTCGGCGAATGTGCAGTGCATGCAACGGAGCAAACGGGAGTGACCAGGCGCGCTTCAGCCACGCCTCTGAACCGAGTGAGCAGGCGTCGGCTCCCGCCCAGCCGTACTCGCGCACGTCGTTGAAGGTGCGCACGCCGCCGCCCGCAATGATCGGGAGCTTGATCCCCGCCTCGCGCAACTCGCTCACCACGCGCAGTCCAATCGGTTTGATCGCCCGGCCCGAGAGCCCGCCGTAGCGGTTCTTCAGCAGTGGGGCCCCAGTTGCTGGGCTAAGCCGCAGCCCCTTCACCGTGTTGATCGCCGAGATTGCAGCGACCCCCGTCTCCTCGGCGAGGCGCGCGTGTTCGAGGTAGTCGAAGTCGGGGGAGAGCTTCAGGATCACGGGGAAGCGTGAGGCGGGCACCGCGCGACGCAGCACCTCCTCAATGATCGCGCTGAAGTCGAAGTTCACGTTATGGCACGACACATTGAACTCCACGGCGGCGAGCTCGCCTGGCTTCGCGCGGCGGTTCACTGTCTCAACGAGCGAAGAGAACTCATCCGCACTAAAGCCGCCAAGCGAGAGGATGCGGTTCTGCTCGCTTGTGCGCGGGAAGTACTCGTCGAAGTAGCGCTCAATCCCAATGTTCGACCAGCCGAACGCATTGAGCCAGCCACCGTCGGCCTCCTGTAGTGCACCGCGATAAAGGCGGAAGAACTCCGGTAGCTCCGTAACGCCCCACGACTCGCGCAGAGTGAAGTGCCCTTCGCGCGGCTGCTCCGTGACGGTGCGCACAGTGACGGCGCCGAAGCGGCGCAGATCAACGAAGTTGGCGAGTGGCGAGAGGCCGGTGATGGCGAAGCGGCCCTTCGGCGCGCCGTATCCAAGCAGACTGGAACTGGTGACTAAACGATTCCGCAGCTGGATCCCGTTCAGGTCAATCATGCGCCAAGGGTAGCGCGCAGCGTCAGCACCACGAGCACCGACACCACCATGCCCAACAGCAGGTTGCCGCGCCAGCGCCCCACGGCGGCTCCAGCGAACACCGCGACCGCCTCGGGACCAACGGTGAACGCACCGCCCTGCACAAACACCGATGCCGCAGCGATCGCACCCAACACCGCTGGGCCAATCAGTCGCAGGTACTCAAGAACAGCGGGCGGCAAGCGATCAATACCAGGCACCAACATCGGCAGTGCGCGCGCAGCATAGGTGCCAAGCCCGCCAAGGATTGCGAGCGGCACCAGGTCAGTGCTTAAGAGATCGTTGTTCACGCGCGCCTCCGAAAGAGTGCGAGCCCGGCGAGTGGCCCAAGAAGACCGCCGATCATGATCGCCGCACTTGGATCAATGACGAGTGCTGCGGCGACGGCGCTGCCGCAACCAACGAGCAGTGCAACGAGTGCCGCGCGATCTTTGACAAGCCCGATCGCAAGGCCAGCCATCGCAGCCGGGAAGACCACATCGAGACCGATGGTTGCCGGATCAGGGAGTGCCGCGCCAGCGAGCCATCCGGCGGCTGTTGAGAGATTCCATGGGATGAAGATCGTGAGCCCCGCATACCAGGCACCCCGCACGTCAATACGTCCGAGACGTGCAATGTGCGCGGTGGTGAGGGCAAACGCCTCATCGGTGAGCAGATAGGCGAGCCCCGCTCGTAGTTTCAGCGAGAGCTTTGTGGTGTACGGCGCAACCGAGGCGGAGTAGAGGAGGTGCCGTGCATTGAGCAGCCACACCAGCAACACGATCGACGGCCACGGCGTGTTGACGACAAGTAGACCGACAGCGGCAAATTGTGACGCGCCAGCAAAGAGGATCGAGCTGAAGGCGATCGCCTCAATGAGTGAGAGTCCACCCTGTCGCGCCGTAAAGCCGAAGATGCCACCAACAACGATGGCAATGACCCAGATGCCGAGTGAATCGACAACGAGGCGTCGTCGCGCGGCGCTGAGTGCGGCGGCAGCTCCGCTCATTGCGCGGCGGGCTCCAGGATCACAACGGGAATCTCACGCGACGTCTTTCGCGCATACGCCGCATAGACGCCGTACGTCGCATCGTCGGTTGCGCGCAGGTAGTTCAGCCGCTCTTCACCAGCGGCAATCCGCGCGCGATACGGCTTTCGGACGCGCTTGTAGATGATGGTGACGTTCTGTTCGGCCTCAATGTTGCGATACCAGGCTGGGTGACCCTCGCGTCCATAGTTGCTGGCGATCACCACAATGCGCTCACCGTCGGGGAGATAGGTGAGGACGACGCGACGCGGTGTACCGCTCCGTCGGCCGGTCGTCTCGAGAATGATTCCCGGTCGCCCACCAAGATTGGGTGACACCCAACCGTTGGTTGCAAGCGCTAGCCGTGCATGCAGTGGCGCAATCAACCCAATCAGTCGACCGAACCAGCGCTGTGCCCCCTTCAGCCACGAAGGGCGCTGCGCCGCCCAATCGTCGCCCGGCATTTAGCGCTCGGCGAAGAGGTAGCGAACGGAGAGCGCGGCGGCGACGGCACCGATGAGTGGCCCAACGATGTAGACGACGGCCCCCGAGAGGTCACCGAACGCAATTGCTGG
>CAJABS010000040.1 GCA_903938075.1 uncultured Chloroflexota bacterium
CCCCTCCAGCAATACCGAACACCATAATCATCAAGATTGCGAATGGCAGAGGGGTTACGCCGGCACCGAAGAGAAGTGCCGCTACCGTGCCGCCGAGTCCGCCAATCGCAAACTGACCAGCGCCACCGATGTTGAAGATGCCCGTCCGGAACGCCACAGAGACTCCAAGGCCTACAAAGATCAGTGGGACTGCCGCGATCACACCCTCGACGAGTGGCCGAACTGCTCGTGTCCAGATGTTGATGTCACCACCCGAGGCGAACGCTTGCCCATAGACGGCTGGGTCGCCGAACGCCCCGCGAAGTAGCGCCCAGTACGATGCGGCAACACGGCCGAGGCCGAGGGTGATGGCTCCAAGGGGATCGGTCGCAAACCCTTGCCACATTTCAACATCGGTGAGGAAGATAAAGACTGCACCAACCAGGAACGCCGCGAGCATCGATAGCGCGGGTAGCCGGAGCGCTGAGCCAATATGACGCAAGGAGTTCACTTTCCCATACCTCCCATTAGAAGCCCGACTCGCTCACGGGTTGCATCTTTCGCGTCAAGAATCCCGACGATCCTGCCTTCGTACATTACGGCAACGCGATCGCCAAGTGCCAGCACCTCGTCAAGCTCGGTGCTTACGATGAGGACTGCAGCCCCTGCGTCTCGCTGCTCAACGATTCTTCGGTGAATGTATTCAATCGAGCCCACGTCAAGACCTCGAGTCGGCTGCGCCGCGATGACCAGTCTCACGCCGCGACTGAATTCACGAGCAACAATGACCTTCTGCTGATTGCCGCCGGAGAGCGAGGCGATATCGGTATCGATGGAGGGTGTACGCACGTCATAATCTCGCACGGCCTTCTCGGCGGCCGCTGCAATCTCCTTGCGGTTCAGGACTCCGTTCTTGCTGAACGGCGGAAGGTGATATGAGTTCAAGATGTAGTTCTCCGCAACGGTCATCCCTTTAACCATGCCGTCGCGGTTGCGGTCTTCGGGAATATGGGCGACACCTGCAGAGGCGATCTCCCGGGGCGAACGGTTAGTGAGCGTAGTTCCCTCAAGATTGATGCTGCCGCCGTCAACCTCGCGCAGACCCGTTAAGGCTTCGACGAGTTCCGTTTGCCCATTCCCCTGAACACCGGCTACGGCGAGAATCTCGCCACTTCGAACGGAGAACGTAACGTCGCTCACCACAAGCTTTGCCGCATCGTTGAGCACTTGCAGGCCGGTGACCTCCAGGAGCGGCTTCGCAGCCTTTGACTTTGATCGACTAACGGTGAGCTGTACCTCGCGTCCAACCATCATCTCTGCGAGCTTCGCGGCGGTGGCCTTCTTCGGGGTGGTTTCACCTGCAACGGCGCCACGGCGCAGGACGGTGATCTTGTCAGCAACGGCGATGACCTCGTTCAGCTTATGAGTGATGAAGATGACGGAGGTGCCGCCCTTGGCTAGACCTCGAATGATATCGAAGAGCTCTTCCGTCTCCTGGGGGGTGAGCACAGCCGAGGGCTCGTCGAGGACGAGGATGTCGCTCTTCCGGTACAGCGCCTTGAGGATCTCAACGCGTTGACGTACGCCAACCGGAAGTGATTCGATCTTCGCATCTGGATCGACATGTAGACCATGCTTCTTTGAGAGCTCAACTACCTGCGCACGCGCAGTGGCTCGATCAAAGCTGCCGAGTGGGCCCTTCGTTGGTTCGTTGCCTAGGACGACAGATTCGGTGACGTCGAAGACTGGTACGAGCATGAAGTGCTGATGGACCATGCCGATGCCGGCATCAATGGCCTGGGCAGGATCGCTGAAGATGCGCTCCTTGCCGTCAATGAAAATCTTTCCAGAGTCGGGTCGATAGAGGCCCGAGAGGATGTTCATAAGGGTGGTCTTCCCTGCGCCGTTCTCACCGAGAAGGCCCAGGACCTGACCCTTATCGACGGAGATAGAGATGCGGTCGTTGGCGAGAACGCCAGGGAACTGCTTCGTAATCTTCTGCAGTTCAAGCCTCATGCGATGCATACCCTCCCTACTCTGCCGCTTCGTTGGCGAATGAAAGTCCTCCGCCCGAGTGCCGAAGCACCCGGGCGGTGACCTACTTCAACATCGCTCACGCGATGCTGAGACAGTTACTTCTTTACGAAGTAGTCCGAAACCTTGACTGAGCCGTCAATGATTGCGGCCTTAAGGGCCTCAACCTCTGCCTTGAGCTCAGCCGTTACGAGCGTGCCGAAGGTTGCAGTCCATGCAGCCTCAGTACGATCGAGTGTGGAGATCTGAACGCCACCGTTCTTGAGCGTACCAACGTAGTTGGTGCCGCCCTTGGTCCCCTTGTATGCGTCGTTTACCGCGGTAATGACTGCAGCGCCAATGTTCTTCTGCGCCGAGGTCAACAGGGTTCCACAATAGTCCGGAAGGCTGATGCACTGGTCAAGGTCAACTCCAACGGAGTACTTGCCCGCAGCCAGCATTGCTTCGTACGTCCCGTTGCTGGTTGTGCCAGCAACTGGGTGCACGACGTCGGCATTGGAGCCCATGAACGACTCAGCCTGAGTCTTTCCGAACACAATGTCGCCGAATGGGTTGGTGGCCTCGTTAAACACACCAGTCTTAGCAACTGGATCCCAGCCCAAAACGGTGGTTTCAACACCCTTCGTGCTTGAATAGTAGTTCGCGCCAGCGACCCAACCATCCATGAATCGGGTTACCCCTGGATATGGCTGTCCGCCATACACAGCGGTTACGTGAGTCTTCGAAATGCCAGCTGCCAAGTAGGAAGCGAGCATCGAGGCCTCGTCGATCTGGAAGTCGATACCGGTGAAGTTCGCCGGAATAAAGTCATCCGTGGTCACATCCGGAGTTCCGTTATCGTACGTCCAAGTTGAGTCGACCCAACCGAAGGCAATGTCCTTGTTCGCTGGGTCAAGCACGGCAGCCTTCAACGCTTCGCCCTGGTTGTAACCAACGGCGATAACGCTGTTGCAGCCCTTGTCGATCAGCTGCTGGATGTTTGGCACGTACGACGTTGGGTCAACCGCAGTCGTATCAGCTGTCTTGAAGCCTTCAGCCGCCAGTGCCTGCAGACCTTCGTAGGCTGACTGGTTGAAGTTCTTATCCGTGCGTCCGCCCGTGTCCAACGAGAGGCATGCCAGATAATCGGCCTTCCCGGCATCGGCAGAGGCTGACGGCGAAGCCGTCGAGCCACCGCACGCTGCGGCGAGAAGAGCGAGAACGGTGAGGAGCGCGAACATTCGCGTCTTCATATGTATGTAGCCCTCCGCTATTTCCTTTTGCTCAGACGCCTTCGGCGACGAGCGGGTCAGCCATTCGCTGACCGTGGCGGCATTGTGCCTCATATCGGCGTGAAATGCGCACGCATTGCAATTTGGTAGCGGGGGAAGGTTGCGGCTCTGTTACACACCCCGCCGCGTAAGCCAGGAATCGAAGGCATTCCTGAGGCGAACTTTGGTTCCCTGATCCACAAAGGCAAATTCGTAGCCGGTTCGCGCGAGGTTGATGAGGTCCGCAACTGGGAGGCCGAGGCGACGGTGCACGTTCAGATACTCCTCGGAGAGGGTGACGTCGCTCACCACCAGGTCGTCGGTATTGAGGGTGATTGGCACGCCGCGACGACGGAGTTCGGCGATGGGGAAATCGCCGTAGCCCGCGACGATGGCGGCCTGCGTGTTGCTCGTCGGGCAGAGGTCCAGCGAAACGTTGCGCGCCGCAAGCTCAGCACAAAGCGATGGGTCGTCAACCGCGACGCCACCATGGGCGATCCGCGCCGGCTGCACCTCAAGGGCGCGGCGCACCTGCGCGGCGCCGCCCCACTCCCCTGCATGGAGTGTGATCGCCAGTCCGCCGTTGCGCGCGATGTCGAACGACTCTTTGAATGTGAGTGGGTCAGGGAAGGCCGCCTCGCGCCCAGCGAGATCAAACGCCACAACGCCAATGTCCTGGGCGGCAACTGAAGCCGTTGCGAGGTTGCGATTCTCTTCCAGCGAATGGGAGCGGAGG
>CAJABS010000041.1 GCA_903938075.1 uncultured Chloroflexota bacterium
GCGCGATCAGCGCGAGGATGATGTCTTTTGCGGAGACGCCTGGTCGTAGCGTTCCGTCGACGCGCACCAGATAGGTCTTCGGCTTGCGCTGTAGCAGGCACTGGGTGGCGAGGACCATCTCGACTTCGCTGGTGCCGATGCCGAAGGCCAGTGCGCCGAACGCGCCGTGCGTTGCCGTATGTGAGTCGCCGCAAACGATGGTCGCGCCTGGCTGGGTGAGACCGAGCTCTGGTCCAATAACGTGCACGATCCCTTGATTTGGTGACTCCCAGCCGTGGAGCGGGACGCCGAACTCGGCGCAGTTTGCCTCGAGCTGCTTCACCTGGGCGGCGGCCATCTCATCGGCGATCGGCAGGTTGCGCGGGGTGGTCGGAATGGAGTGGTCGGCGGTGGCCACGGTGCGGTCAGGGCGGCGAACCTTCAGTCCACGAGCCCGTAGCCCGGTGAATGCCTGGGGACTGGTGACCTCGTGCACAAGGTGCAGGTCGATCGCGAGGATGGCGGGCGCCCCCTCCTGCTGATCAACAACATGCTCGTTCCAGATCTTTTCAATGATGGTCTTCGGCATACAGCGAGCCTACCAGAGGGCGAATCTCACCCGAGGCGGCTGAGCCGCCCTTGCAACAACGGGCGGAAAGGTGCCGCCGAGGTGTTTGCCGCGTGGGATACTGCCGCCATGGAAGCAAAGGTATTTGGCCCACTCTTCTCGCGTGTCGGAATCCTCCCGGCGGTTGCCGCACAGGATGCCGTCGTCTTGTCGGCGTGGGCGGACGCTGCGCTCGATGCCGGTGTTCCAGCGCTCGAACTCTTTCTGCGCGGCGAGGGGGCCGAGGCTGCGGTGACGGCCGCAATCTCCTCCCTGCGCTCGAGCCACCCAACGCTCGCAATCGGCGCTGGCAGTGTCTACGACGCGGCAACGGCGCAACGCATGGTTGATGCCGGCGCGCAATTTCTCGTTTCGCCGATCACCGACCCAGCCACGGGCGCCGTCGCCACCGCGGCTGGGATCGATTGGCTGCCTGGTGCATTCACACCAACCGAGATCAACCTTGCTGAACGATCGGGTGCTACCTACGTGAAGCTCTTCCCCGCGGCGGCGATCAACGCGCCAGCATTTATTCGTGCCACTCTGGCACCGAGCCCAACTAGCAAGATCGTGCCAACAAACGTTGGGCTTGACGAGATCGCCGCACTTCGTACCGCTGGTGCCGCAGGCTTCGGTGTTGGGCCGAAGCTGCTCGACGGCGCCGATCCGCGCAGTGCGTCAGCCATTGCCGCGCGGTTGCGCGCAGCCCGTGAGGCTGCCGGTCTCCCCGCGTGAACGTCGACAACAGCCACCTTCCAACCTACGACCGCACCAACGGAGCACTCCCTACACAGGTAGACCTAGTAGTGATTGGCGCTGGCGTTGCCGGTGCCGCCACGGCGTACTTTGCAGCACGTGCCGGCCTCCAGGTTCTGGTGATCGAACGCCGCAGCAGCATTGCCTCACTCACCACCGCCGCTGCAACGGGCGCATTTCGCTTGCAGCACGACAACGCTGATGAGTTGGCGCTTGTGCAAGAGGGCCTGTCGCTCTATCTGAACTTTGCAGCGGAGTCGGGCCTTAACGGATGGAACCTTGGGATTCGACAGCAGGGCTACCTCTTCTGTAGTCGCACCGAGGCGAGTGTCGCAAAGGGTCGCGAACTTGTCGCACTGCAGCGAACCTTTGGTCTTACTGACGTGGAGCTGCTGAGCGGTGATGAAGCACGTGCGCGCTGGTCATACCTTTCACCTGAGATTCGACAGGTGCGTTTCCGCGCCGGCGACGGCTTCATCGATCAGGTTGCACTGACGAACGGGTACGCGGCAGCCTCCTCGCATGCTGGGCACATCAGCGGTGCGGTCGGCGCGGGGCATGCACGATACGCACTTGAAACAACTGTGACCGGATTCCTTCGCGACGCGAGCGGCACGGTGACGGGCGTGGCAACGAGCCGCGGTGATGTGCACGCACCACAAACGGTGATCGCTGCGGGTCCATGGAGCGGTGTCGTTGCCAAACTGGCCGCAC
>CAJABS010000042.1 GCA_903938075.1 uncultured Chloroflexota bacterium
CCACCGCCCCGTTCACGCGGTTCGCCATTGCCTACCGCGGCAGTGGCTCGACGGCGATCGGCTGGAGCAGCTGGTACCGCGGCTCTGCAGCTGCACCTCCACGGCTCGCCGCCGGTGTCCTCTTTCTGCAGCCGCTCATCGCCGCCGCCCTCGGCGTTGGCGTGTTGAACGAGGCCATTGATGCTGGTCTCGCTCTCGGAGCACTCCTACTACTTGGTGGCGTGGCACTGATCTCGTTTGAGTCCGCGAGCGGCACAAAGCGACGCCGCGTGCGATCGTAGGGGGAATGGACGACCTTCGACGTTATCGCGCCACCCCGCCCCCGATCACGGGGGTCGCCGCAATTACCACCAGCGACAGCGGCGAAGTGCGCAATCCAGATCCAACCGATCGCGCTGCCTGGCGCGAGTGGGTCTCGGCATCGAAGACGCGCAACTGGCTGCGCCGCGATCCGCTCCTTGATTGGCTCGAGGTGCACGGCACGAGCAAGGGTTTTGCGAAAGATGTTGGCGCCGATGCCGATCCGCCAAGCCCGTACGATCTACGCGAACTCCTCTTTGCCCAAGGAAATCGTTTTGAAGAGCGCATCTTCGAAATCCTTGAGCCGAAGGTTGCTTCGCATCGCAAGATCTCTGATGGCTGGCAGGCAACGCGCACGCTGGCCGCCGCCGAGGCAACCTTCGCCGCCATGCGCGAGGGGGTTGAGCTGATCGAGCAGGCGGTGGTGCGAAATCCCGCAGACCGCACGTACGGCGCAATCGACCTGCTCGATCGAAGTGATGCGCTGGAGCGACTGATCCCTGGCGTGATTGACCCGAGTGAGGCCGCCGTTCCAGCTCCAGCCCTTGCCCCTGATGGTGGTGAGGCGCCGCCGTGGCACTACGTGGTGGTTGATGTGAAGTTCTCAACGCTCGATCTCTCGGTGAGCGGGTATGCGGGCAGTTCGCACCGACACTACGCCGGCCAAGTGCTCGTCTACACCGCCGCCATTGCACGACTGCAGGGCTACTGCCCGGCGGAGGCGTATCTGCTCGGTCGCACCTGGATGAGCAGCAAGGGGCGGGGGAGTGGCGCACTGGAGCGACTCGCCCGTGTGCCCGTTGAGCGCGAGAGCACGCGTGACGACGAGATCCCGCTCACCGTTGAGGTGGGCCGCGCGCTGGAGTGGATCCGCACCGTGCGCCGCGACGGCGCCGCCTGGGATGCGCTGCCGCGACCAACGCGACCGGAGCTCTACCCGAACATGAACGCCGACCAAGACCAGCCATGGAGTGAGGCGAAGCGCAAGATCGCTCGCGAGATCGGCGAGCTCACCTACCTTCCGGGCGTTGGCCCCGACCTTCGTGACGCGGCCATCGCCGCCGGCATCAAGCGCCGCGACGAGCCGGGGCTCTCTCCTGATCGTCTCGGTGTGACGGGCGACGCGCGACCGCGACGACTCGCCGCCGTGCTTGCAGCCAACTACGTGCCCGAATCCGCCGCCGCAAACGAGAAGGTGCTCCCAGATCGCATTGAACTCCGTAACGACGAGCATTGGCGTACGCCTGCCCGCATTGAGTTCCACGTCGACTTTGAGAACTCGGGGAACCTCAATGACGACCTCACCGCACTACCAAACGTTGGTGGCGCGACGTGCATCTTCCAGATCGGCTGCCTTGTGTCGGTGGATGGTCGCGAGCCAACTGCGGCGGAGATCGCTGCGGCGACTGCTGCTGGTGCGAACGTGGGCGAGCGACTCTTTACGCCGCGCGCCGAAGATGCCTCGTGGTTCCCAGCCTTCGGCCAGTGGAGTGGCGATCGGCTCAACGCCGAATCGGAGCGCGCTGTACTAGACGCGTGGGTCGCATTTATGAACGCCTGGCGTCAATCGCTCGATCTCTCGTGGGGGGCAACACGCGTCGTGCACTGGTCACCAGCCGAACGAAACCTGCTCTTCACCGCCGCCGATTCGGCTGCTGGTCGTCACCCAACCTGGTCGCTCCCCGACGAGATCGGGTGGTTCGATGCGTTCGACGAGCTCGTCTACAAGGTGCCAGTCAGTGTGCGCGGCGCGTATGGCTTCGGCCTAAAAGACATCGCCAAGGCGATGCGCGCCGAGGGGCTCATTGATGTCTCGTGGGGCGATGGCCCGGCTGACGGGATGGGTGCGATGGCTGCGGCGTACACCGCCGATGCACGCGCCGCCGCCGAAGGGAAGCGCCTCGCCGACTACGACTACTTCCGTTCCGGCACTGAGTACAACGCGGCAGATTGCCGCTCGATGTCGCTCGTGCTCGCCTGGCTGCGCGCGAACCGTTAGGCCGCCGCGCTGAACGCGCTATCGACGCCGATAGCGCCGAGCGACCACCGAGTAGAGGGGGAGTTTCAGAAGGAGGCTTGAGATTGGTCGTGCCTCGCGGCCGTTCGGCCCCTCGACCGCCAAGAGTTGATCGGCGGCGTCCCCCTCGACATGGCGGGGATCGCAGTAGGCAACGTCAATCTCCACTTCGCCAGGGATGGCGGCGCCAAGTTCTGACTCGAAGCTCTTGGGCACTGATTCATCGAAGTAGTCGGCGCGGAGCTCCTCCTCCATCTGCCAGCGAGGGCTTCGGAAGAGCACCGCGCGCCAAGCGTCAGCAACCGCAGGGGTGACAGTTCCATCTTGTGGCTGTGGGTTGGACGAGAGGTCTTGCCCGCGCGACCAGCGCGCCGCCTGATGCAGCAGGGTGTACTCATCAAGTTCCAAATAGGCGGCAAGATCGTCGGCCGGTGAGGTGTCCCCAAAGATCGCGCGAATCCCCGGCGCAAACGCCTCTTTCATGTCGAGGTCGATGCCACGAACAGTGCGATGCAGGTAGACCTGCTGATAGAGGAACTGTCGCGCGCCAAGGAATGACTCGAGAGCGCCAACGGCTGGCTCGTAGAGCGTGAGGCCGCGCGCGCCTATAAAGCTGTAGTGACGAAGTCGCTCCACATCGACCGCTGCAATGCGGACGCCCGTCATGTAGGAATCGCGTCGCACGTAGTCAAGGTTGTCGACGGTGAAGACGCCCGAGAGGAGCGGCTGCAGGATTCGTACCCAGGCCGGAACAGTTGGGTCCTCAAGTGGTGGCTTCGAGATCAGGAAGCTAACCCAGCGCGGATCAATGGACTCAGTGGCGGCTAAGGCATCACGAGCGGCCGAGTCCCCAGGTGCCCGACGCAGTTTCGTGATGATCGGCGCAAGCTCCCGTTCGATGATCAGCGCCGAGAGATCCTCGTGGGCGAGTCGCTTCCCCTTCGGTCGGCGCGGGTCGGCTGGTGCTGGGAAGGCTTCCAGTACGGCGTGATCAAAGAAGTGCGCGAACGGTCCGTGTCCAACGTCGTGCAGCAGCCCCGCAACGCGCAGCGTCTCAACTACGAGCCCTTCACTTGGGGGCGTTACTCCGTCGTTTGTCAGCCGCGTCGCAAGTGACGGATAAAGGTGCCGCGCCCAGAGGCCCGCCTCATGCATGACGCCGAGGCCATGCGAGAAGCGGCTGTGTTCGGCGGTGGGGAAGACCCAGCGTGCGCTCTGCAACTGGCTGATGCGGCGCAGGCGCTGCAGCCAGGGACTGTCGAGTAGATCCTCTTCGGCCGCCTCTTCCTGAGCGTGGCCCGTGGCGGCGGCACCCTCGGCGGTGAGGCGCTTTGTGAGCTCGATATACCCGTGGATCGGGTCGCTGATCAGGTTGACCGCCTTGAACTGCTCCGCGTCCATGGCTACGCGTTCGGCTTTGCGGTGGTGCCATAGCGCGCAGCGGCCGCCTGGTGGGTGCGCGCCATGTCGTCGCGAAGGGTTTCGGGTCGCAGCACCTCGACCCCCTCGCCCCAGGTGAGCACCCAGGCGCGAATCTCCAGCAAGCCCGAGACGCGCGCACGCCAAATGAGCGAGCCATCGGGCTGCTCTTCAATGCTCTGCGATGGATGCCAGCGCGTCTCTTTTGCACGAGCGGCCGACTCTTTGTTAAAGCGGATCACGATCTCTTCGAGCGGCTGATCGGCAACGATATCCCACGCCGAAGCGAGGGTGCGCTCCAACTCAACATCTTTCGGCAGTTCAAAGGTGGCGGTGGTCACGCGCACGTTGCTGATGCGATCGACGCGGAAGGTTCGCAGTGCGGTGCGTGTCTCGTCGTGGCCGATGAGATAAGTGGTGTGCGTCGCTGCCGATGGCTCCATCAGATACGGGTGAACGCGGGCGCGCCGGCTGCTTCCAGGATTGCTCCAGGCGGGCGCATAGTCAAACTCAACAACACGCCCTGTGACCCACGCGGTGGTGAGGAGGCGGAGTCGTTCACGCGCATCACTATCGGTAGTGAGTTGGCTCAGCTGCGTCACCGTCCGCTCGACTGCGCTGCGCAGCGGATTCTCAAGTAGGCTGCCGAGCTTCATCAGCGCCGCGCCAAGTTCGGGGTCGTAGCCAGTAGAGAATTTCGCGAGCAGTCGCGCCGCAAGAACGACGGAGATCGCCTCGTCTTTACTGAAGCGCAGTTCTGGCAGGAGTCCCTCTTGCGAGACACCCCAACGCCCAAGGTTGTTCCACACAGGTACGCCAACACTTGCCTCGAGGGCCTGCAAGTCGCGGTAGGCGGTGCGGCGACTGACGCCGAGCTTCTTGGCGAGATCCTCGGGTCGGATCCCCGCCTCGCCGGCGGCCTCGACATAGCGCAGGGTGCGCAGGAGCCGGGCGCTGCGATCGCTCTTCTGGAAGTCGGCGTCGCCCTCAGGCGGGTGGTTACTCATGGCTCAGATTGTGCCACTCCACCCCCAGTTGGGAGTACCCCTCAGATTTAACGGGCCCGTGCCGCCTCGATGAACGCGGCCCAGACCAGCTCCAAGTCGGCAGGGCTGCTCTCGGTGCGCTCGGGGTGGCACTGCACGCCGAGCACGAATCGCTCACCCGCCTCTTCAAGCCCCTCAACAAGGGTGCCGCGCGGTGAGTCAGTAAAAGCTGAGGCGCGCAGCGTTGGCGCGAGTCGCTCTGGGCTCACCGCCTGGTGGTGATAGCTGTTCACCGCAAGTGGCGTGGTGCGGTCACCAAGAATCTGCGCCAGCTTGGTGCCCCCCTGTACGTCGAGTGGATGCGAGAGCGCAGGAGTCGACGGATACGCCGCACCAACCTGCCCCTCAACATGCTGCAGCAACGATCCGCCGCGGTGCACATTCAAGAACTGCAAGCCGCGACAGATCCCAAACACCGGAATGCCGCGACGATCAGCGGCATCAAGGGCGGCCCACTCCAGCGCATCGCGCGCCGGCTCAATGCCCACAGCGCCATCAACGGGTTCGTTGTATCGCGCCGGATCAATGTCGGCACCACCGGAAAGAAGCAAGCCATCCATCTTTGCGAAAGCGGTGGCGCGCTGTTCGTCGTTCGCACTCGCGCTCATCAAAATCGGAATTCCGCCGGCACGTCGCACGCCGTCGGCGTACCGCGCATTGATCAGATGGATTGGTGCCGCGTCACCAGGCTCATCGTGATCGGCGACGGTAATGAGAATGAGCGGCGCGCTCATCAGCCGATCTGCACTCCGCTCGCCTTCGCGAGTTCTTTGAGCGAGCTGATCAGTCGATCAATCTCTTCTTTCGTGTTGTACGACATAAGCCCAACGCGCAGCAGGCCACCGCGCTCGGTCAGCCCGAGTGCCTCGACTGGATTCACAGCGTAGAAGTCGCCATCCCACACCTGCACGCCGTCGGCTCCAAGGTGTGTTGCCGCCTCTGTTGGGGTAGCCCACTCCATCGTGAACGAGACAATGGAGGTGCGGTGATCGAGCTGATCACGGTCGGTAATGCCGTAGACCTTGACCCCTGGAATCTCAGCGAGTCGGTCGAGCAGGTGCACGATTAGGTCACGCTCGTAGAGGGTGATCGCCTGCAGGCCCGCACGGATCTCGGCACGGCGGCCGGTGAGTGCTGTTGGTGCGCCAGCGTGCCCAAACTCACGCCCGATCCAGGCGAGGTGGTCGATCGCGGCGGTCGTGCCCGCCATTCCCTCAAAGCTTGGGGTCCCGGTCTCCCAGAGGTCGTGGGCGGGGCGCACCTTATAGCGACCGAAGCGCTCGAGGAGCGGCAGCTTCCCGTAGAGGAGCCCCGCATGCGGCCCGTAGAACTTGTATGGAGAGCAGAGCAGGAAGTCGGTGTCGAGCGCCTGCACATCAATTGGGTAGTGCGGCGCCGAACAGACCGCGTCGAGCACCGTGAGTGCGCCGGCCTCATGCGCAAGGCGAACAATCTCCTTGCAGGGATTAATGGTGCCCAGTGCATTCGAGGACATGCCGACCGCAACGATCTTGGTTCGCGGTGAGCGCAGCGCCGCGTACGCCTCGATGTCGAGGGTGGCATCGCTGGTGCGGATCGGAATAACCTTGAGGGTGAGTCCGAAGTCTTCGGCGAGCCAGAGCCATGGGCTGTAGTTCGCGTCGTGATCAAGCTGCGAGACGATCACCTCATCGCCTGGCTTCAGGCTCTTCGCCAGCGATCGCGAGAGCTGGAAGTTGAGGGTCGACATGTTTGCACCGAACTTCACCGTCTCCTTCGGCGCGTTCAGCAAGTCTTCAGCCGCTCGGTGTGCTGCATCTTCGACCTGCTGCTGTCGCTGCGAGGTAATGAATGCACCACCAGAGTTGGCATTGGCGTGCAAGAAGAAGTCGCGATACGCGTCAATCACCGATTGCGGCACCTGCGTGCCGGCCGGGCCGTCGAGGAAGCTGATCTGGCGACCATCAGGAAGCGTGTTGGCGAGCGAAGGAAATCGCGCGCGGATTGCGTTGACGTCGTACGGCTTGGTGGTCATGGCGCGATCGTACTGGGTTAGCGGCGCTGGCGAGTGACGAGTCGCGTAATCAGCACCACGATCGCAGCGAAGAGGAGGGGGAGGGCGAACATCACAACGAGTCCGAGCAGTCCGCCAGGGCCAACGCCAACTCCGCCGTTCCGTGCGTCACCAGATTCTGGATTCGGAGTCGGCGTGGGGGAGGGGCTCACCGCATCGGCACCGAGTGCTGGCGAGGCGAGGGCGAGGGCGACGCCGCCGAGGAGGAGCAGGAGGCCGATCGCCAGGAGGGCAAGGGCGAGCGTGCTGCTGACGAGCCGTCCACGCGCCTCGCCACCGAGAAGCCGGAGTGCGTCGGCGCGCTCGAGCGTGGTCACCACAAGTGGTCGACCGGCACCTGCGCGCAGCTCCCCATCAACGAGTTGCCCCGCTGCGGTCGCGCGATCGAGATTGCTGATCTGCTCCAGGCCTACCCGCGCACCGCGTGTCGGGTCACTCGTTGCAAGTGCAGCAACGAGTGCCGCTGTCTCTGGGCGCTGATATTCGCGCTCGGCGGCGTGCAGTTCGCCGACGCTCCCCTCCCAGCGTCGCTCAACGACGACGAGTCCGTCGGCAAGATCGGCGGTGGCAATGCTGATCGAGTTGCTCGGATCACTCACCACAAAGGGGAGGCTCCGTTCGGCGGTATCAATCACGCGCCAACCACCCTCGTCAGCAATAGAGACGCGTTCACGACGAAAGACGAGCGGGCGGTGGTGTTCATCCTCAAAGATCTCTGGCGCATCGATGCTTCCCTTGATGGCGAGATACGGCGCCGACTCGCCACGCAGCGCGGCAAGCTTGAGTGCTTCGGTGGGGGAGATCGGTGAGAGTCCGGCAAGGAGTTGCCCGGCACGCGTGCGCGCATCGGTACGGCGTGAGAGCAGCAGTCCAATCACCAAGAGTGCGGCACCGATCAGTGCGATGGGGTTCATGAGCCCTGCTTCCCAGTGTCGGGATCAATCGCCTGCACATCGCCGTTGATGCTGGTGACGATGAGTCGACCGCCGATCAGTTCAGCGGCACCAACAACATCACTGTGTGCGAGTCGCCAACGGACCTCGCCGTCGCCGCGAATCGCCCAGGTCTCGACCTCGCTCTGCACGATCACGTGCCCAAAGCGTGGCGAGGCAATTAGTTCAACAACGGGAGTGCCGGTCTGGTGGCTCCAGGCGAGGGCGCCGGTGCGCGCACCGAAGGCGTAGACAGTGAAGCCGTAGCCAACGACAAAGAGTTGCGAATCATCCCAGTGGATCGCGCGCGGCTCGTCGTAGATGACGGTGGCAAGTCGGACCGCCCATGCGCCGCCCGGCGTCTCAACCCGCAGCTCCATCCGGCAGAGTCGATCGGGATCACCCTCAGCACCAGCGCCGAGTGCGCCATGGTCCACGAGGGTGGCGCCGACTTCGGAGAGGGCGAAGACTGCAGCGGCCTGGCCGCTGCTCCCCCAGGTCGCACGAACACGCAGGCCGCCCGGGAAGTCGCTGATGCGACTCTTCGGCTCGCCGGCTCCGCTTGGAATGGGGGCGTTCGCACGTTCGTTCACCCAGCGATTCTAGGCGCGACGTACGCTTAGGCCATGAAGGCCGTGTTGTTCGACTGGGACGGGACCCTTATTGACACGACCGAACACGTCTATGAGGCGAACGTGGAGGTGATGAAGTCCTTCGGACTCCCACCCCTCACTCGTGAACGCTATGGAGCCGCCTTCTCACCAAACTGGCGCCGCATGTACGCCGCCCTCGGCGTCCCCGAGTACCTCGTAGAGGGAGCGGCCGATGTCTGGCACGGTGCCTATAAGGGGCACGAAGCGGAGCTCCTCCCCGGCGCCTACCCAGCGCTGGAGCGCCTGGTCGCCGCGGGGATCCCCCTCGGCATCGTTACCGCCGGTGATCGCAAAGTTGTTGCTGGGCAGCTCCGTCGCACTGGCGTCGCTGACCTCATCGGCTCGGCGGTCTACGGCGATGACGCGGTCGAGCAGAAGCCCGACCCTGCACCACTGCGACGCGGCCTCGCCGCGCTTGGCCACGCAACCACGCCCGCCGAAACGGCCTACCTCGGCGACACCCTCGATGATGTGCGCATGGCGCGCGCAGCAGGTGTCCATGCTGTTGGCATCCACTCGCCCTTCTTTCACCCCGACGATTTCTATGGGGCCGATGCGCACGAACATGCCCCCTCCGTTGCCGACTGGGTTGCGGCACTTCTTGACGGCGCGAAGCGCTAGAATCACACCATCGCGACAGGGGAGCGCCATCGGGCGCTGAGATGCGGATGGTCCGCGAACCCTACGAACCTGATCCGGGTCATGCCGGCGAAGGGAGGACGCAGGTGTACCCCGCGCGATAGAGAGCGAGGTATCTGTGCGCGCGTTGATTCTTGCGGGGGGCGATCAACCTGATCCGGCGCTACTCGATGCGCGCTGGCCCGGATGGCGTGACGCTGCGCTGGTAATCGCCGCTGATGGCGGCGCCCGATACGCGGCGCCGCTCGGCTTACCACTGCATCAGGTAGTTGGCGATTTTGATTCACTCAGCGCAGGCGACGCCGACGAACTTGAGGCGGCCGGTGTGACCGTCACGCGCTTTTCAGCCAACAAAGATGCGACCGATACGGAACTCGCCCTGCTCGCCGCACTCGATGCTGGCGCAACCGAGATCGCGCTCCTCTGCACCTGGGGCGGGCGTAGCGATCACGCCATTGGCACCCTTGCACTTCTGGCGCACCCACGTTGTGATGCTGCGAGAGTTGTCATTCTTGATGAGCAGACGCGGACGCAACTTGTGCGGAGCGGTACCACCCTCACACTTCGTGGTGAGCCTGGTCGCACCATTTCGCTCACCCCATGGGGTGGCGACGCAACGGTCACAGCGACCGGTGTGCGCTGGTCACTCAACAACGAGCTTCTGGTCGCGGGCGGGACGCGCGGCATTTCTAATGTGGCAACCGCCGCAGAGGTCGTGATCACCGTGCACAACGGCGCGGTGTTGGTGAGTGAAGAGGGAGGCGCAGCATGAAGCGTTCGTGGAGTCTGTTGGATCTCGTTACCGTGGCAACGATTGGCATCGCTTCGGGCGTGCTCTTTGCCGGATGGAATCTTGTGTGGGGCGCCGCATCACCACTCTTCGCCGCCGTCCTACCACTCCAATATCTGCTGTTCGCTGGCACCTGGGTGATTGCGGGGCCACTCGCCGGGCTGATCGTGCGTCGCCCTGGTGCCGCACTTGCCGGCGAGATGATCGCCGCCTCCGTGTCGTTCTTGCTTGCGAGCCAGTGGTCGGTTGATGCGATCTTCTCTGGCGCGGCGCAAGGGCTCGGCGCTGAGATCGCCTTCGTTGCAGCGAGGTATCGCGTTGCAGCGGGGTATCGTGTTGCAGTTTGGCACGTGGCACTCGCCGCCGGCGCACTCTCGGGGGTTGGTATGGCGCTGCACGATCTGCCGCTCTACTTCCCCGACGTCAGCAGCTCGTTCGCGGCAGCGCTGGCTGCGGCGATGGTTGCAAGCTCGGCGATCATTGGTGGTCTCGGTGCGCTGGCCCTGCGAGCTGCACTTCGACGGAGCGGCGCGCTCGACCTGATCGGGGCCTAGCGGCGTGCCGCCCCTCTCGATAGAGATCGCCGATCTCACCTGGCGACCGGCTGGCTCCGATCGGCTGACGCTCGACCTGCGCGGCGTTTCCGTCAGCGTTCCCGCGGGGGGAGTGCTCCTCATCAGTGGTGCATCGGGGGCAGGGAAGAGCACCCTCCTCCGAGCGATCGCCGGGCTGCTCGGCACCGTGTTGCCAGGGGAGCTGCAGGGGAGGCTGGTCGTTGGCGGAGTAGATCTCATCGCCGCAGCTACAACAGAGTCGGGAATCCCGCGAGAGTTGAGCGCGCGTCTCGGCTACGTGGCGGCGGGCCCCGCCCCCACCTATGCGCTCCCACTCCTTCTCGATGATGCGGCACTCCCGCTGGAGTCACGACAGGTTCCCACCGAGGAAATGCGCTCACGCATTGAGCGGTTCGCACGCGACGCCGCCGTTGATGTTGCACTTATCGATCGCAGCTTGAGCACCTTCAGCGGCGGTGAACGAGCGGCGGCGGCGGCACTGGTTGCCCTTGTTGCATCACCAGATCTGCTGATCGCCGATGAGCCACTCGGTGGCCTCGATGCACGATCGGCAGAGCGCTTGGCACTAACGTTGCGCGAGAGCGGTGCGACGCGGGTGATTGCGGCACACGACCTCTCGCTGCTCGACTCAGCAACCGCCCAGCAGCTACGACTTGATGGCGGCAGGGTCTCTGTGACAGCAACGTCGCCGACGGCCGCGCCTGTGTGGGAAGAAATTCGCAGCGGTGATGGGGGCGGGGCACCAATCGTGCAGCTGCTGCGCGCCACGGCGGCGGGTCGCGCGGTGGGGCCATCCAGCCTGGCGGTGATGCGCAGCACCACAACGTTGCTCACCGGCGACACAGGGAGCGGCAAGTCAACACTGCTCCACCTTGTGGCCGGAACACTCCCACTTGATACGGGTGAGCGCCTCGCACAGCCTGACCTGCGGATCAGGTTTGCACCGCAAGACTCAGGCCTCCTCCTTGGCGCTCGACCAGCTCGCGCGCACATTGCACCGAGCGATGCAGCGCGAGCCGAAGAGATTGCTCAACGCCTTGACGTCGCACATCTCCTTGATGCGCCACCTGGGCGACTCTCGGATGGTGAGCGTCGTCGGCTTGCGATAGTGGCGACGATTGCCGCAGCCCCAGACGTTCTGATCCTCGACGAGCCTAGCGGCGGTCTTGATGATGCGCGCGTGGCGGCACTCTGCGATCTACTCAGCGACCGAGAGCTGCTCGGCACCAGCGCCCTGTTGATCGCCACGCACGATCCACGGCTGAGTGCGTTGAGCCGCCCAGATGCACGACCGCTCCGCCGGGTGCGCCACCCCGAGGAGACAGGCACCAGCATTGAGCCAGTTGCGAACGGCCTGGCCGCACTTCTGCCAGCGCCGGCGGCCCGTGTGGCCGAGAGCGCTGAACGACTGCTCTCGCCAGAGCTCGGCAGACGCTTGATTGGCACCGCGAATCCGCTCACCCGCCTCGGCCTCGCCCTCTTCTGGTTCGCCCTCTCGATTGCGAGTCCAACAACGCCAGTGGCGCAGGCCGCGATCGCCCTTCCGGTCTTGGTCGTGGCATGGATCTCTGGCGTGCAGATTCTCGCCACACTGAAACTCGCCATAGCGCTAACACCAGCGCTCGCCGGCATCGTGCTCGCCAATCTCTTTGGTGGCGCATCAGTGGAAGAGGCGGTCGGTGCTGGCATGCGCCTCCTTGCGTTTGCCGCCGGTAGCCTCGTACTGCTCCGACCATTTGAGCCGCTGCGCATGGCCGATGCGTTCATCGAAAAGCTGCGCGCACCCTTTGCACCAACGATGGCGCTGCTCGCGACCGCGGCGCGCATTCCAACGCTGCGCGATGAGGCACGCGAACGCCGCACGATTCGCCGACTCGCTCGACGTGGGGTAGATCCGCTACTACTTGCCGACATGTTTGATTCGGTGATTCGAGCCGTGCCGCAACTGGCGATCGCCCTCGAGGTTCGTGGCGTGCGACTACCGACGCGTCAGAGGCCGCCTACCCGTCGTCGGCCATCGCGCTTCGGCCGTGCCGATCTACTCATCGTGAGCCTCAGTGCTGGCGGACTGCTCGTTTCGGTGGTGCGCGCCGTTGCTGAGGTTATACTCGGGTCATGAGTCCATTTAAATCGTTTCCACCTGTTGGTAGCGAAGCCCCTGCGTTTACGTTGCGCGACGCAACTGGCAGCGAGCACAGCACCACTGGTGCGCGTGGTAAGTGGCTCGTTATCTACTTCTATCCAAAAGATGACACCCCAGGGTGCACCATTGAAGCCTGCGAGTTCCGTGATTCGGAGACGGCCCTGCAGGAGGCGGGGGCAATCGTCTGGGGGGTAAGCCCCGACGACCAGACGAGCAAGGCCGCCTTCCGCGACAAGTTCTCCCTCAACTTCCCGATCCTCTCCGACCTCGACCATCAGGTTGCCGAGGCCTACGGGGTCTGGGGCGAGAAGCAGATGATGGGGAAGAGCTTCATGAGCACCCATCGCGTCACCTTCCTGATCAACCCAGAGGGTCGGGTGGCGAAGGTCTGGGAGAGCGTGACCCCGACCGGGCATGCGGCAGAGGTGCTTGCGGAAATCACCAGCCAGAGGGGCTAAAAGGCGGTGCCTTTGGGGGACGCCAGCACCGCCTTAGGCGCCGATTCTGGCAGAAATTCACGTTCCATACAAGGAAAAGTGACCAAATTGCAACGGCCCCGCTGAGCACGCTCTACGGGAGCCCCTGCTACCCTTGACCCTGCAAGCAATGACCCACGGCAACACCGAAAGGCTCACTGTGACGCTTGAAACGCAGGACTTCCTGGTCCAGCCGGTAGACGCCTCCTGGCTCCAGTGCAACATCGAGTGCCAAGAGGCTTGCCCCGTTGGCACCAACTGCCGCGGCTACCTGAACCTTGCCGCTGAAGGGCGTTTTGAAGAGGGGTACCTCCTCTCCCGCGAACCAAACCCCATCGCCGCCATGTGCTCGTACGTCTGCTCCGCGCCGTGTGAGCGCGCCTGCCGCCGCGGCGACATCGATCGACCACTCGCAATTCGCGCGATGAAGCGCTTCCTTGTGGAATGGCACGCCGCTTCAGGGATTCCCGATGTTGCGCCAGAGATCACGCCACGCGCCGAGAGCGTTGCGGTGATTGGTGCCGGCCCTGCCGGTCTCTCAGTGGCGCGCGAGCTCGCCGTGAAGGGCTACCAGGTCACCGTCTACGACAGCCTGCCGTATGGCGGCGGCACGATGCTCATCGGCGTTCCAGCCTTCCGACTTCCGCGCGAGGCGATTGAGACCGACGTGCGACTCATCGAGCGGCTCGGCGTGAAGTTCGTCTACAACACCGAGGTTGGTCGCGACATCACCTTTGAACAGTTGCAGCAGAAGCACAACGCGATCGCGATTTGCGCCGGCGCAATGAATGCCGTTGCACTCGACATTCCGGGCGCCGACCTTGAAGGCCTCGTCTACGGCGTGGACTTCATGAAAGATGCCAACCTCGGCAAGCCGCTCAGCGTCGGCAAGGATGTCGTCGTGATCGGTGGTGGTTACACCGCCATGGACTGCTCGCGCACTTCACTCCGCCATGGCGCCGAGCGCGTCACCATCGCCTATCGCCGCACACGATCCGAACTCGTCGTTGACGAAGAGGAGCTCGGTGAGACGGAGCGCGAAGGCGTGCGCATGGACTTCCTCGTCTCGCCACTCGAGCTCGTTGGTGAGAACGGTCGCATCACTGGCGTGCGCATGATCAAGAATCGCCTCGGCGAGCCAGATGCATCGGGTCGCCGCAGCCCAGTTCCTATTGAGGGCTCCGAATTCATTCTTCCCGCCGACACGGTGATTCCAGCGGTGTCGCAGGCCGCTGAGCTCGGCTTCCTCCCAGTAGAGAGCACCTTCGAAGTGGCGCGCGGTCGCGTCAAGGTTGACCCAGCTACCTACGCCACCAACATCAAGGGTGTCTGGGCCTGCGGCGACTTCGTCACCGGTCCGGCCACCATGATTGAGGCGGCGGGCCACGCCAAGAAGTGCGCCTACGCGATTGACCGCTACCTCGACGGGCAGGCCGAGATCACCGTCGACGCCAACGTGAAGATCACCAGCTCGTGGCGCCACGAGATGCCTGAGTTCTACGACCGCATCCCACGCCAGCACATTCCGGTGCTGCCGCTGGCGGCACGCCTCCCCTCTGGGGACCCAGTAGAGAACTTCACCACCCAGGTCGAGCTCGGCTACGGGGCCCAGCAGGCGGTTGCGGAGAGCACCCGCTGCCTCATGTGTAACTACAACATCTGGTTTGACCCGATGCGCTGCGTCCTTTGTGGTGCCTGCGCCGACGTCTGCCCCGAGGGGGTCATCCATATGGTGGATATCAATCAGCTCAAGTCTGAGGGCGCCCTCCCCGAGCTTTCCGAGGCGTACGGCTGGGAGAACGGCGGGGCGATGCTCCTCGACGAGGAGCGCTGCATCCGTTGCGCCCTCTGCGTAAAGCGCTGTCCCTTCGACGCCATTACGATGGAGCGGTTCGAACTACAAGAGATCAGCTCGGACGGACGCCTCTATAAGGAGTCCTACCGAGATGGGCAGTTGGCCGGCGTTGCCGGCGTAGCGGGAGGGGCACAGTGAGCCTACTGGCGAGGGTCGATCAGGCGGTCCGCAGGTCAGCGGCCTGGCGCTCCATCTTCCGCAACTCCTACCCGAACGACGAGCGCAGCCGCGCCTATGCGGTGATGAACAACGTCTTCTTGCACCTTCACCCAGTGCGGGTTCGCCAGCATGCAGTGAAGTTCGCCTACACCTTCTGCCTCGGCGGCTTGAGCTTCTTCCTCTTCCTCGTCCTCACCGTCACGGGCGTCTACCTGATGTTCTTCTACGCCCCTTCGGCAACGCAGGCCTACTCCGACATTCTCAAGATTCAAACGCTGATTCCATTCGGACAGATCACGCGCAACATTCACCGTTGGGGCGCGCACCTCATGGTCTTCTTCGTCTTCTTGCACATGATGCGCGTCTTCTATCACGGCGCCTACAAGCCGCCACGCGAATTCAACTGGGTCGTGGGCGTCATCTTGCTCTTCCTCACACTGATGCTCAGCTTCACCGGCTACCTGTTGCCGTGGGACCAGATCGCCTACTGGGCGATCACCATCGGCTCGAACATGGCCGGCTATGCGCCGCTCCTGAACACGCCATCGAAGTTGCTCTTGCTCGGCGGCCTCGAAGTCGGGCAGAACACGCTGCTTCGCTTCTATGTGCTGCACGTCATGGTCTTCCCACTCTTGGCGGCAGTCTTCCTCGCGGTCCACTTCTGGCGGATCCGCAAGGATGGCGGCATCAGCGGACCGCTGTGATCTATGTGTGACGAGCAGCGCCCAGCGAGCTCCCTGCC
>CAJABS010000043.1 GCA_903938075.1 uncultured Chloroflexota bacterium
CGATCTACATGTGGGTGAGAGCCCGGTCCATCTCCTCTGGCGAGCACATGCCTGCGCGGACTAGGCCGGTGGCCGCGGTGACCGTCGCGTTGAGCACCGCATTGTGCACGTGCCCGTGGCACTCTTTGCGCATTCGGATGACGTCTTCCATCCCCACTCCCGCGGGTCCGAACAGCTCGGCAAGCCACGCCGTGTGCGCAGGCGTCGCACCGAGCACTTCGACGAACGAGTCCCACTGCGGCAGCGTCGGATGCGCGATGGCGATGCGCTCGGGGTGGCGGCGCACGCGCGCGCGGCAGAGCGAGAGCGGGATGTACGAGGTCGAAGAGCCCACGAACACGCCTGCCGGCGCGTGCTCGTCGATCTCCGCGAGGATGGCCTGCTTGAGCGGCAGCTCCTCGACAACGGACTCCTGCACGTAGTCGGCTGACGCGACGCACTCGGCGATTGTGCGCACGCAGCCAACCTTACGCCAGCCCTCGGGGTCTTTCGCAAGCCCGCGCACAACGATCTTGCGCCACGCCGAGGCGAGAAAGCGCTGGAACTTGAGCTCCGAGTCCCTCGAGCGCACATAGGCGGTCACCTCGTAACCCCGCGCCGCAAAGACAGCCGCCCAGCCGGAACCGATGACGCCCGTGCCGACGATGGCGATGCGCCGCACCTCATCAATGGAAGGCGCGACCATTTCGATATCAATCATGGAAAACCGGTGCGGATTTCAGACGTGCGTCTCCACCGCTCGCGAGACGCAGCCAGCGGTTTCGCCCTTCGCCGCGACAACGCGCGATGGCGGTTGCCGGCTTGCTGAGGGTCGCGCTCCGGCGCGGCGCAAGGCGATGTTCCGGCCGCGCGAGTGATCCGTCGCGCTCTCCTCTGTGTGCTGCGTCCGCGCGAGGCGAGTGCGCTTTGTGCCTTCATGTGCGCGTGCGTGCGCTTGCTGCCATCATGTGCATGATGTGCATTGCTTGCCAAACCTTGCCATCAATCGGTTCACCGTTCTCCTTCACCGCGTGCCCTTTGCAGGCGTGACGACAGCACATGGAGCATGCCGCGATGGGCGCCATCAGAAGCCGCCCGGCTTTTTATCGTGCGATCAACAAGCTACGGATTCTATCTTCACATCACCGTACACGGTCTCCGGCGTAGCTGTTCTGGCGGTTTCGTGATCGTCATCGCATCTCTCGCCGCCGCCACCGTCGCCGCCGCCACCGTCACTGCCGCCGTCGCCGCCGCCTCCGCCTCCGCCCAGAACCAAAACGCAACAGAGTCTGTGCGAGCCGCCGTGTGCGCCATGTGCTAACACTGCAGGCTCTTCACGCTCCGTCGCGGCTGCGTTTGCGTGAGGCGCGTGCGCTTGGTGCCATGATGTGCGCGTGGCATTGCTTGCATACCTTGTTGTTGCCGTCGATCGGCTCACCGTTCTCCTTCACCGCGTGCGCTTTGCAGGCGTGATGAAAGCACTTGGAGCACGAGGGCGAGTGGAAGAGTGGAAGAGGCCGCCATGATTTCGCAGAAGCGTTCGTGACGGCGCCACTTCGTTACGCCCTCTGAAGCGCTCAGAGTTACGTAAAAAAGGCGAGGCCCGGTACGAAATATTTGAACCATGTTAACCGTCCGGAATCTCCTACACAGACCGACACCTCAGCCGATATGACGATATGACATACGTACGCTGCATTGGTACGCTGGTGCGCTGCTATGAAGGCTGGAGACGAGTCGTGAACCTGACGACATTCGGCGACAGAAATGCGCGACACTGATTGCAAACTGGTGGATGGGCGCCGTCAGAAGCCAACAGCGAAAACC
>CAJABS010000044.1 GCA_903938075.1 uncultured Chloroflexota bacterium
CATAATGGCGCCATCGTGTTGCGACGCTGGACCGGCAAGTAGGAGGAGCCATGAGCACCACCCCCGTACGAACTGACACGCAGCGCGCGGTCATCACCGGCTACGGCGCGATCACCCCGATCGGCAATAGCGCCGGCGAGTACTGGGACGGACTCATCGCCGGGCGCTCAGGCGCTGGCCCCATCACCCACTTCGATGCCTCACCGAATGAGGTGCGCATCGCCGCCGAGGTGAAGGGCTTCGATCCGCTCCTCACCATGGATATGAAGATGGCGCGTCGCATGAGCCGCTTCGTACAGTTCGCGATCGCCGCCGCCACCGAAGCAATCGAACATGCCGGCCTCGCCGACATCGCCAGCTGGGAGCCGGAGCGCCGCGACCGCGTCGCCACGGTGATCAACACCGGTGGTGGCGGCATCGAGCAGGTCACCATGGGAAGCGACGCCTATCGCGAGAAGGGTGGCCGCTTCGTGAGCGCCTTTGCCATTCCTGCCCTCAGCCCAAGCATGGGCGCCTGCATGGTCAGCATGAAGTACGGCCTCACCGGCGCCGCGATCACCCAGGCCGCCGCCTGCGCCACGGGCGTGCTCGCCTTTCAAGATGCGCTTCGCCTAATCCGCAGCGGCGAGGCCGACGTGGTCGTTGCCGGCGGCGTCGAGGCACCACTCCTGCCGATGGCCTTCGCCGCCCTCAGCAACATGGGCGCCCTCAGCAAGCGCAACGATGATCCAACGCATGCCAGCCGACCGTTCGACAAGAACCGTGACGGCTTCGTCTTCGGCGAGGGTGGCGCGGTCTTCGTGATCGAGTCACTCGCCCATGCCAAGGCGCGAGGCGCAACCATTCGCGCCGAGCTGCTCGGTGCCGGCGCAACCGCCGACGCCTTCCACATCAGCGCCCCGGAGCCAACCGGCCGCGGCGCTGCAGGCTCCATGACCAAGGCGATCCTCGACGGCGGCGCCGTCATCGAAGACATCAGCTACATCGTGGCGCACGGCACGAGCACTCCACTCAACGACCTCACCGAAACCAAGGCGATCAAGCGCGCGCTTGGTGATCACGCCTATAAGATTCCGATCAGCTCCCCAAAGAGCATGGTCGGCCACCTCTTGGGTGGCGCGGGCGCCGTTGCCGGACTCGCCGCCATCAAGGCGATCGAGACGGGCACCGTGCCCCCAACGATCAACCTCGACACCCCAGACCCTGAGTGCGATCTCGACTACGTGCCGCACACCGCGCGCACGAATCAGGCAGTCGACCGCGTGCTGATCAACGGCTTCGGCTTCGGTGGCCAGAACGCCTCGGCGCTCTTCGGCAAGCTTCGGTAGGAATGCGCTTCGTTCTCTTTGTCATTGACGGCGGCAGCAACACTGCCACCATCGGCGAAGGCGCCGCAATCGACGCCTTCAATGAACGTCTCACCGCAGGTAACCATCTGATCCTCGCCGCGGGTATCGCCGAGCCGAACCGTGCCACGCTGATCGACAATCGCAGCGGTCTCGGCGCCATCGCCCCCGGCTCACTCTTCGCCGGCCCCGAGCACTACAGCGGCTTCTGGATCATCAACGCAGATTCACCCGAACAGGCGCAGGCCTTTGCGGTGGACGGCTCTCGCGCGTGTAATCGCCGGGTGGAGCTGCGGCCGTTTCTCGGCTAGGCCGCACGCACCTCGAGTGACCAGTTAGGGCGAAGAGCCCAGAGCGTTGTTCCCAGCCCAAGCAATATCCACGTACACGCCCAGGCCCAACCGTCATTTGCCGGGAGACCGATCCAAGCCCAACCAGCCGCAGCGGTTTCATCAGCAAAACCGAACACTCCAACTGCCAAGAGATAGAGTGCCGGCGCAATGGACGCGGTGCGCCATCCAACAAAGAATCGGGCGACGAGTAGCCAACCTAGGTAGGTCATGAGGGCCCGTGTGGCAATAAGATACGTGTCGCCCACATCTGCAGCATTGAATCCCGCAGAGACCTGTGCGCCGATTGCTCCAAGAGCCAAGAATGCACAAACGCTTGAGGCTACGAGTACCGCGTCATAGCGACGTATACGGCGCGCCGCTACGGACTCTTGCGCGGGAAGTCCGCGAGACAGCCCAAATCCTAAGGCGCTTGGCAACCCCAAAGCGATGAAGAGGGCGATCATCAGCGGTGCGCCAATAGGACTCACCCGAATAGAGATTGCGCTGGCTGGGACTTGCAAAAGAAGTGCCGATCCGACGACCGAAAGGGCGATCAGATTGACTCGGCGAACTTTTCGATACAGGGACACGCTATTGAACGCCGTAGTCATCGGGCGACTGGCATTCTGCAGCCAAGGATGTAAGTCGCTCCAACCAAGCAACTCGTGATGCGACTGAAGCGGCGCCAACGGCGCGATACAGCTCCTTGATGGGGGGCACGCCATTTTGAGACGGTTCTGCAATCAGCCATCCGAGATTCTCTTGCAGCATCGCTTCGGACCCACCCATCGCTGTGAACCACCAGCCCCGCAACACATCAATAGAAGAACCACTGAACGACGTGTTTGGAGCCTCCGAACACGCGGGCCACGGCGCCAGTCCCTGTGCGATCGACCAGCGAATTGCGTCTGGATCTGACTTCCACAAGTCGAGCGAGAGAGTGTCC
>CAJABS010000045.1 GCA_903938075.1 uncultured Chloroflexota bacterium
CCTAGAGCCGTCCTCGATCGAGAAGGCGAGGTACAAAATCAGCGGATCCAACGGAACCCATCACACCTCCATCAAAGGGTTGTGGCGACTAAGCGTGGAAACGTACGGTGACCGACCGGAGCACAACGGGTACGGTGTACTCAATCTTCCGGACACCATCCTCAATGAGCGATGCGCCTTCAAGTTGGTGGCCGCCTGTGAGGTGAAGAGGACGCATGGCGTGAGCCTATCTCTTCCCGCGAATGGAGACGCGTTCGTACAGTTCAAGAACGGCGCTCGGACGAAGCTACTCGGGGATCGGGTGCTACTAGTTCCTTGCGCGAACATGAGCGACATACGCGCGACGCAGCTGCTCAACGCACAGGCCACGTTCGAAAGCGACAACGGAGTGATGCGCGGCAAGCATACATCGATCAGTCACGTGAACCACGACTTCCTTCACTCGACATTCGGTCACTTGCCGAACAAGCGCCTCAGGCACCTTCATGAGGTATGCTCGGACGTGCCGCCGGCGTGGGCAACCCTCCTGCGCGATCGGGTATGCGATCACTGCTTGCGAGCCGACGCAATCGGCTTGCCCCCGTCGGGACACCTACCCCGAGACGACGGGCTGGTGTGCATGGACATCTGGTACACGCGCATCGCCTTCATTCACGGGGGCATGCACTACGTGCTCGGCTTTACCCATTTCGCGTCCGGTGCCAAGAAATCGTACCGCATCAAGCACAAGAGCGACGCCCCGATCGCAATCCGCGCCGCGATCACCTGGTTTAATACGTCTTTGCGCAAGCGCAACTTACGCGTGACGTGGCTCCACTCAGATAATGCACACGAGCTCACTAAGTCCGAGGAGATCCGCAAGATCAGGGAGCACGAAAAGCTGCGCATCACGACCATCGCGGCGGGCAACCCACGAGCTAACCCCCAAGAGCGAACTTTCCGTACCATGGCAGCAGGCACGCGCGCGTATCTCTTGCAGCTCGAGGGCCCTGTGCACTCGCGGACGCAGAAGGAAAGCATCGCCAAATTCTGGGGATACGCATGGGAAGAATACGAGCAAGTGCTCAACATCTGCCCGACCGCCGATGACCCAACAGTTTCCCCCCTTCAACGTCTTTCCGGCGAGAAACAACCAGCAGCGGCACGAAGGCCTTTCGGCTGCTTGATGTACATCAACGATACTGAGGTGGGAGACAAGGTCACTGGCGGTAAAACTACGGCGGAACGCGCTCTCCACCTTGGGTATAACCATGAGCAGATCCAAGGCCCGCCGCAACTCCTCACGGCTAGCCACTCGTACATTGGTTACTGCCCGTCCTTGCGTGAACGCATATGGGTCGGAACAAACTGTCGGTTCATCACAAGTTGCTTTCCGGGGCTTCGCACCCTCAAGCAGGGGGGGCATGAGAACGACTACATTCCGTCCCCAAACGAGGCGCACGACTTGGCACAGCCCAAGGACCAGGTGAAAACCGCAGAAGCCGCAGAAGATTTCTTCGACGGCGAGACTGTACACAATTGGCTCGACGACGCGCCCTCGGACGACGAGGTGGGAGAGGAGCAACAAGAGGACGACGAAGGGGATACCCTCAACTCGCCCGACCCAGCACCAGCACCCAACGTCATCGAGGTGCTGTACGACTCAGATGGTCTGTATTACCGCGCGCGAGTCAACAAGTCATGGCAGCTAAAGACAACGCGAGAGTGGAGACACAGCGTGGTGTGGGAAGGCACGAGCGAGGAAGGCAACGCATGGAAACCCCAGGTCCTCAACCTCAACCAGGAGCAGTGGAGACTGGTGGACCACAGAGCAGGGGGGGTGCCAGAGCCGATATCGCCGGCACCCACGGGACCAACCGCGCCATCACCACCTTCGCCTCTGCGACCCCTCCCAGCAACTGAGCCCGAACCGCACACTCAGCTCCGCCAAGAGAGGGTTCGAACAAGGGTACCGATACCGACGCCGCCGTCACCGCCAGAGAAAGCACCATCGCCACCACCGACGCAGCCGTCACCGCCAGAGGAAGCACCATCGCCACCACCGACACCAGAAAGGGTCCCACCATCGCCGCGGCCGCTAGACGAACAATCGATCGGAGCGCGGGTAGCAGCTAGGCGCAGAGGAATCACGGTGGGAGCGGCCCAAGTCGAGGTGGTACAGGCCGCGATCGAGTATGCTGAGCAAGCGGTGAAAGCCACCATCGGTGCGTCATTCGCAGAACAGTTGAACGAGCTCGAAATTCACGCTCTGATCGCCGCTGCTGAGGCCGATAAGGCGGCTAATGACAGTCCGCATCAAAAGAAAGCTCGCAAGGACTATGCAGCGATTGTCGCGTACGCCGCCTTGCGCGGCGAATACATCCCTCCGTTCGAGGCTCTGACAACAAAAGTGCTCGACGGCGAGCTGGTGACCATGGCGGCGGCCTTCGAGAGTGAGGAAGGACAGCTCCTCTTGGCCATGGACGATAACAACGAGACCTTCTTCGAGGCGCTCGCCGCGGTTAAGTCGAAGGCCGGAATGGTTACCTACCGAGAGCAGCTGCGGTCACCCAGGGCAAAAGAGTGGTATGATGCCCGGGTAAAAGAGATCAACAAGTTGAAGAGTAGTGGCGCAGTGGAGAGCGTTCGCCTGGACGATCCCAGGGTGCTCGATTATTTGGCGAAGGGCGAGCAGGTGATCAACACCATGATGATCGGCAACGTCAAAAGGGATGACAAACACAATGAGATCCGTTTGAACAACCGATGCGTGGTCCTCGGCAACGAGATGACGAGCGTGAGCGACAACGAGAAAACCTCCCCGACGGTTAGATGCGAGGGCGTCAAATGCTGCGAGGCGAACAAGGTCCTCCGAGGGCAAGATGAGATATGCTTTGATTACGAAGGAGCCTACCTCCAGGGCATCCCCCGACGACTGCTGATTGTTCGCCCTCCCGCTGGCCATCGCGAGGTAGACGAGGACGGAACAGGTATGCTCTGGCTGCTCCACGCCCCCCTATACGGGCAAGCGGACGCTGGCTTAGCATGGAACGAGACTATCAACGCGTTCGCAACCTCGGAGCAAGGATGCGGCATGACGCGGTGCGATGCTGACCCAGGTATCTACAGCAAGCGAGCCGGGAGAGATGGACGAGAAAATGTCACCATGAACCTGTACGTGGATGACGGCAAGCTGTACAGTGACCCCACCCCAGCGGGTAAAGCCGAGAGGGACCACATCCGCGACAAGCTGATGAAACGATTCAAAGTAAAGTTCCAGGAGGAGAACCAGCGAGACACGCACCTATTATCAGCCAACATTTGTCGGCACTCGCCAGCTTGGTCATCCGTTGGCCTTCGCACGTACATCGAAAGACAGGCTAAGGAGCACTTGCCTAAACCGTTGGACTCGTACCCCGCTTCATGGGGAAACAATCCGTGTTCCAAGCAACTGTTGGTAGATTACGAGGCAGCGCTCAACAAGACCGAAGTACTTACCGGAACCGAGGCAGAGCGATTTGGGACCCTCGTTGGGGTCCTCCAGTTCGCCACGTTGTACCGATGCGATGTGTCCTACCCTGTGGGAGTCGGCGGTAGATGCAGGACATTCCCGACGGCGCGTATGATGGAACACATGGAACGTGTGCTGGTCTACCTGGGGC
>CAJABS010000046.1 GCA_903938075.1 uncultured Chloroflexota bacterium
CCCCGAGAACGCCGTGGAGTACTTCGTCTCGTACTTCGACTACTACCAGCCGGAGGCCTACCTCCCGCGCTCGGATACCTACATTGAGAAAGACTCAAGTCGCAATGACGAGATTGATCAGTTGCGGCACGCCGCGACCAAGGCGCTCTTCGAACGTCGCGACACGATCATCGTCGCGTCGGTCTCGTGCATCTACGGCCTTGGTGCCCCGGTTGACTACGGCGCGACCGTACTCAAGGTGCGCAAGTCGGGGAAGTATCGCCGTGATGCCGTATTGCGCCACCTCGTGGATCTGCAGTACCAGCGCAACGACGCCACCCTTGGTCGCGCCAAGTTCCGTGTGCGCGGCGACACGCTTGAGGTGCAGCCCGCCGGCGAGGAGACAATTCTGCGCGTGGAGTTCTTCGGCGACGAGGTAGAGCGCATCGCTGAGGTAGATCCGCTCACCGGTGAGATCCTGGCAGAGCGCAACGAGATGACCATCTACCCGGCGACGCACTATGTGACACCGGCCGACAAGCTCGCCGAGGCCATTCGTGACATTGAGGTTGAGATGGAGAGTCGATGCCGCGAGTTAGAGGCGACGGGGAAGGTTCTTGAGGCGGCACGACTACGTCAGCGCACCACGTTCGACCTGGAGATGATGCGCGAGGTTGGCTTCTGCTCAGGGATCGAGAACTACTCGCGCCACCTCTCGCGCCGCGAGCCCGGCTCCCGACCATGGACACTGCTCGACTACTTCCCAGCCGATTGGCTCCTTGTGGTTGATGAGAGCCATATGAGCATTCCGCAGGTCGTGGGCATGTACAAGAACGATCGTTCTCGCAAGGAGATCCTTGTCGACTTCGGCTTCCGACTGCCGAGTGCGCTCGACAATCGACCACTGACCTTTGAGGAGTTTGAGTCAAGCGTGCGCCAGGCCATCTACGTCTCTGCAACGCCGGGAAGCTACGAGCGAGAGCGCGCAAACCAAGTTGTTGAGCAGATGATTCGGCCAACAGGGGTGGTAGACCCGCATATCACCGTGCTCCCAACGAAGGGGCAGATTGATGATCTCCTGGAGCGCATCCAAGGTCGCGTCAAGAAGAAGGAGCGCGTGATTGTCACTACGTTGACGAAGCGTATGGCTGAAGAGCTCTCGTCCTACCTCGAGGAGGCGGGTATTCGTGTGCGCTACCTCCATAGCGAGATTGACACGCTGGAGCGTATTGAGATTCTGCGCGACCTGCGCCTCGGCGTCTTTGACGTCATTGTCGGCATCAACCTGCTTCGCGAGGGGATCGACCTCCCTGAGGTGACGCTGGTGGCAATCCTGGATGCTGACAAGGAGGGCTTCCTGCGATCCGCCTGGGCACTGATCCAAACGGTGGGACGAGCGGCCCGAAATACGGGCGGCGAGGTGATCTTCTACGCCGACAAGATGACCGACTCCATGAAGATCGCAATCTCTGAGACCGATCGACGTCGTGCGATTCAAGAGCAGTGGAACATCGACCACGGCATCACCGCCACCACCATCTCCAAGCCGATTCGTGACTTGAACGATCGGCTCAAGAGCGTCGCTGAGAAGGCCGACACCTACGCCGGCGGAAAGCGCGGCGGCGCCCTGAGCGAGGTTGGTCGCAGCGAGATTGAGAAGCTCGTAAAGCAGCTCGAGGCGCAGATGAAGATCGCCTCCAAGGCGCTCGAGTTCGAGCGCGCGGCGGCCATTCGTGACGAGATCCGCATGCTGCGAACGGCGGTGTTGGAAGAGGATGCCGCTACGGCGATTGAGCGCGCGGCAGAGCGTGCGGCCCGCGAGGCGCAGGGTGGAGGCCGACGCGGCGCTCCCGCAAAGACGGCCCCGCAGGGGATCGGCGCTGCGGCGCACACGCTTGTTGCTCCAGCGTTGGATACGGCTGCCGACTGGCTCCCGGGGCTCCGCGACGAGCATGAGGAGGAGACGGGTACGATCCCCGATGCAGGTCAGCCGCCAGCGGCCGAGGCGCCCGTTCGGCGCCGCACCTGGGACCCGAGCGTGACGCCGAATGTAATCA
>CAJABS010000047.1 GCA_903938075.1 uncultured Chloroflexota bacterium
CGCGCGCCACATCATCAAGGTTGATCGGATGCAGGTCGACCGTGACCATGCGCTCGCCGCCCTCTGCGCTGGTCTGACGGCTTGAGAGGGTGAGCAGATCGGCGCTCAATCGTCCGAGACGCTCAGACTCAGCGGCGATGCCGTGCAGCAGCTCAAGTCCCGCCGGCTTCACGAGACCCTCGCGCTCCAAGATTTCAGCGCTCGAGAGGATCACCGAAGCGGGTGTGCGCAGCTCATGGGAGGCACTCGCCACCAACGCGCGCTCGCGTGCGGCGGCGGCGGCGATGGGGGCAAGGGCGCGTCGGGCAATCAGGAGTGCCATCACCAGCGCACCGCCGAGTGAGAGGAGTGCAACCAGCACCAGTGAGCCGAACAGATTCTGTCGCTGGGCATCACGCACATCGAGGCGACCGGCTACCTGCACATAGCCGAGCACCTTGCCGTTTGGGTCTTGTGGATGCCGAATCGGGGTTGTAACCACGCGAAACTCCGACTGACCAATCAGTACCGTCTTCGCCGTTGGGCGCGTGGCCGTTGCATCAATCAGGGTGACGATCGGGAACTGCGCACTACCCCCTGCTGATCGCGCAAGAATCGCACCGTTGACATCAAGCACCGCCCATGGGCCGCCAGACCCAAACTCTTCATCGCTGATGCCTGGCGGAATTGACGGAGGCGCATCGTCACGGTGAGCACCCGACACCACAACAAAGAGCACGCTGGCCGCTGATGGTGCTCGACCGTTGTCGTTCTCGTTCTCCTCATCCTCGTCGTCGGGTTCACCACTTGGAGGCGGAAGGTCGCCGCTTGGGCGCGGTGAACGCTCCTCTTCGGGCTTCTCTGACTCCTCTGGCTCTTCTGATGCGTTCGGACTTTCGTTCGGATCTGGTGAGGCAGATGGATTAGGCGACTCCTCAACAAGGGGTGGCAGCTCCTCTTGAATCTCCAGGACGATGCGCTCCGCCCGCGCCACCAGGGCGTTGTCAAGACCGGCATCAAGTGCGCTGTTGCCGGCGACAGCTCCACCAACGCCAACCACCGCCACGATCAACGCCGTTGCGCCAAGAATGAAGATCGACATCTGGCGACGGGTGCGTGCGAGAAGCGCCTCGATCCCTTCGCCGCTGAACTCGTCGCGAAGCGGCATAACTACTTCGCTTTTGGTGCGTCGGCCAATCGGTAGCCAACGCCGCGCACAGTCTTTAGCAGGTCGTTAAAGCCCGCCTCTTCAAACTTCTTGCGCAGGTAATGCACATAGAGATCCACCACATTGGAGTAGACGTCGGGCTCGGCCCCCCACACTTCGTCGAGGAGCTGCTGCCGTGTGAGGGCAATGCCGCGATTGCGAATGAGATAGGCAATCAGCGCGTACTCGCGTGCGGAGAGGTCAATCACCTTCTCGCCCGCCGTGAGCGCATGGCGACCCTCATCAAGCATCAAGCCCGGCACCACCTCGCGTTCGGCCTCGCCGCTCGCCGACATCTCACCGCGGCGGCCAAGGGCGCGCACGCGGGCCAACAGTTCCGTGGCGGCGAATGGCTTCGTTAGGTAATCGTCGGCGCCAGAGTCGAGCCCCTCGACGCGATCGTCCACGGTGCCAAGGGCGGTGAGCATCAACACTGGCGTGGTGTCGCCAGCGTGACGGCGATCGCGCAGAATCGACGAGCCCTCAAGATCAGGAAGCATGCGGTCAAGAATCACAAGGTCCCATGATGCTGTCTCCCAGAAGGTGATGCCGTCGGCGCCGGTCGCAGAGAGCTGCACCGTGTGACGCTCGGCGGTGAGGAGTCGCGCAATCAGCGGCCCAAGTCGCGCATCATCTTCAATAAGGAGAATCTTCATAAACCGATCGTGGCGCGCATCAGCAGATCGGTCAAGCGAAATGACTCGCATCTTTGAGATTTCACATCTGCGTGCAGCGAAGTGTGGTGCGCCCTGAGGGACTCGAACCCCCGACCCTCTGGTCCGAAGCCAGATGCTCTATCCGCTGAGCTAAGGGCGCATGTGCGTATCTTCGCTCAGTTCAGTCGGAAACGGGATTCGGCAGGTGAACCTCAACCAGGAGCGACCAGGCTCAGCGACGATAGGTAACGGTGCCGTCAGCCGCAACGCTAACCTCAATGGCGCGCAGCGGACTATTTGCCGGCCCCATCGTTACCCCACCTTCGGCAGAGAAGCGTGCACCATGGTTGCTGCAGAGGAAGTCACCACTCCCCGCCTGCCAATCAACGCTGGTCCCCTGATGGGTGCAGGCGCGCTCAAAGGCGCGGTAGGTGCCCTCATCGTTGATCAGTACTGCGTCAGTGCCCCCCGCAGAGAAGTTCAACGCCTGACCGTCGGCAAGGTCTGATGCGCCGTCGATCGCGGTGCCCCCCGCGGGCGCGGAGCTTGATGGCGTTGGCGTTGGGCTCGCTCCTGACGTTGGCGACGGTGAAGGTGTTCCACCCTCGGTGATCGCCGAAATGGCCCGTGATCGGTCGAGGAGGAGGAGAGCAGCAATGCCGGCAGCAACGCCTGTGCCGCTCACGATCGCTGCGCGTCGCTCTGGGCTGTATGCCCGCTGCGCTGGGGCACCGAGGCGCAGAACGCCGCCGTCACCGAGTGCAGCGAGTGCAAGGAGCCCAACGAGGTACGGCAGGTCGTTGCCGTAGTAGTACGGGCTCACCCCCCACGAAGCGGTAAGTGCCAGCGTGAGTGAGATGCCCACGCCGAGCAGCGCGCCAAGGCGAACCCATGAGCCGGTCAGCAGTGATGCGCCAACGAGCAGCTGGGCGAACGCCATCGATGCACCGATCAACACAGGTTGCGGCAGCGCCACCGCCTCCACGATTCCAGCGAGCGGGCCGCCCGATGTGACGAAGAAGTTCAGCGTCTCGCCAATGGAGCCGACGCCACTCGCTTGCAAGAAACGCGGGTCGAGTAGGGCCTTGTCAACGGCGGCATAAAGCATGGTGCCACCCAGGAAGATGCGGAGCACCACGGCGGCGACGGCCGCGGATCGGTACGGTGCGAGCGCAGCCGTCATCCGGTCTGCGAGTGAGGTGCCCCGTCGTGTCGAACGTTTCGGCGAAGACATGTGAAAAGTGTAGGCGAAGAGATTGATGAGTGAAAAAGTGGTGCGCCCTGAGGGACTCGAACCCCCGACCCTCTGGTCCGAAGCCAGATGCTCTAATCCGCTGAGCTACGGGCGC
>CAJABS010000048.1 GCA_903938075.1 uncultured Chloroflexota bacterium
GGCGAGAGCGTAGCACCGCCCCCAGAACGCGCCGCCAACGCCCGCCGCGCTGCTCAACGAGCCCGCGCAGGCTCAAGAGGGTCAGGGCCGCCACCAGCGCCCCCGGGGACTCCATCGCGAGGTCGCTCAGATCCCCCTCAACAACCCCTTCAGCCCCGGCTGCATCCATCCTTTGAAGGATTTCTCGCTGTAGGCCTGAGGTCTCACCATCAGTTGTGCCCGCCACGGCATGCGGCGCACCGCGGGAGTCCCCAAGCTGACCGTGCAAGGACAGTGCACAGACAGTAAGCCACGCACGCAGGTCAGCCTCCCCCGAAATGAGCACGGGTGAGCGCTCTTCCGTGAGACGCAAAGACAACTCCTGCGCTCGCTGGAGCCAGCGGAGCCCCCCTTCTGCGCTCTCTGCACCGAAGGGGGCGCTCACAACCGCTACGGGGAGCCCAAGCCCAGCTGCCGATTCGGCGGTAATGAGCGCTCCAGAGCCCTCGGGTGCCTCAACGACGATCAGCCCGTCACAGAGCGCCGCCAGGAGGTGGTTCCGGGCGGCAAAGCTCCAGGCGGCGGGCGGGGTTCCGACCGGTCGATCTGAGAGGAGGAGGCCCACCTGCTGGATCTGCTCAGCCAGGCGCCGCGCTCCGTAGCGCAGCCCAAGCGGGGCAGGACTGGGAAGTACCGCGATCGTCTCCCCTCCCGCCTCTACGGCTGCCAAATGGGCCACCTCGTCGATGCCCAGGGCGAGGCCTGAGACGACGCACCACCCCGAACGCGCCACCTCAAAGGCGATGCGTCGAGCGGCCGCAGCACCGTGGGGCGAGGGGCGCCGCGTGCCAACGATCCCAATGGATGGTCTCCCCAGCACCTCAACCCGCCCCAGCGCCCAGAGCGGGCGACGCCGATCTGCATCGGGGGCGAGCCCGAGGGCCTCACTGCGCCGCTCAGGGATTCGCGGATCGCCCGGGAGCAGCGTGATCGCGCTCACCAGTGATCGCCGTGCAGATGAATCGCCTCTGCTACATCAGCGTCACCCACGACATCGCGACCGTCGAGGAGCGCCACTACCCTCGCAACCTGCTCAATCTGACTCCAGGCGCGTACCCCTAGGCCCTCGATCGTGCGGCGCGTGGCACGGGTCATCGCATCAGAGCGAGCAGGCTGGCGCGCGAGGGCTGCACGCACTGATGTCGCGCGTTCGCGGGCCGTGAGCGTGGTGAGCTCACCGCGCGGCAGTGCAGCCAACGGCGTGCTCGGTCGAGCAAGCCGCACGCGCAACGGGAATCGATCACGAATCGGTGCGGAGAGCGAGAGGCTCCCACGACGTCGCGCTGCAGGGAGGCAGCGACAGGTCCCACTCGGCTGCTCCAGCTCCCCACAGCCACAGGGGTTGCCAGTGGCGGCCACAATCGTATCTGCTGGGAAGCGAACCGAACGCCCCGCACGAACCAGATCCACACTCCCGCGCTCTAACGGTTCGCGCAACGCCTCAAGCGCATCGCGCCGGAATTCGCCAATCTCATCGAGGAGCAGGAGCCCACGATGCGCCCACGTCAACTCTCCCGGCGTCATACGCGGACCACCGCCAATGAGCCCAGCAACCGTGATGTCGTGATGCGGGGCCCGCAACGGCGGTCGTAACGAATACTCAGGAGCATGGCCACCCGCCGAAGCGATCGCAGCGACCTCGCTCTGCTCCCCTGAAGCCAGGTTCGGCAAAATTTCATGCAACGCGCGCGCGAGCATTGACTTCCCCACACCAGGCGGCCCTTCAAGCAGAATCGGAAATCGTCCGCATGCTGCAATCAAGATGGCGCGCGTTGCGATCGGTTGACCACGAATGGCTGCAAGTTCACATGAGACAGTGACGCTGGCAGGTGGCAATGCGACGCGTGCCAAGAGGCCTGGCGCATTTCTTCGAGCACCATCAACCGCTGCTGCAGCGTCTGCAAGCGTCTCAATGGGGATCGCCTCACCTCCAAACGCCGCAGGGAGCATCGCCACGCTTGCCGGGAGCAACACGCGGTGGCCGAGCGATAACAACGGCAGCGCAAGCGGCAGCGCACCAGGAACGGTGCGTACCCTGCCGTCCAGCGCCAGCTCGCCAACCGCTGCCAGTGTTCCTCCGCAACGATGGCGAATCTGTCCGCTCGCTAGAAGAATGCCAAGTGCAATAGCTAGATCAAACGAGCCGCCACTCTTACGCAAGTCGGCTGGTGCGAGATTGATGGTGATGCGACGAGCGGGCCAGGTGTAGCCAGCCGCACGGATGGCGGAGCGTATACGCTCGCGCGCTTCGCCGACAGCGGTATCGGGGAGTCCGACAATGCGTGTTGCCGGAATGCCCGGGGCAACATCTACCTCTACCTCGACCGGAACCCCTTCAATGCCGACCAGGGCGGTAGAGGCAACGGAGGTAGACATAGAGAGAGGATCGCAGCGGGAAGATACCGCGCACGTAGCGAGGCGGGCTAGAGGTCTACTGCAACCTTTGCGATCGTATCAATGAGGCGTGCGGACCAGCCTTCGAGTTCGCCCTTGCGACGGAGCGCCTCGCTCACAGGAACGAGAGAGCCTGCGAGCTTATGTGTCTCACGAATATGAATTGATGGCGACGCTAACGTCGCAATGAAGACGATGCCGAGGTGCACTCGACCAACATCATCGCCGTCATCGTTCAACAGTCCAATCGGCGTGAAGGATGGCAGCGTTGGTGTGGCGACCTCTTCAGCCCACTCTCGAGCGAGCGCCGCGCGAATGCCACCGTCGCCGGGTGAGATGTGCCCGCCCACACCGAACGAGGCACGGCCGTGCAGCCGCTTGTCACTGCCACCGGCGAGGCGGTCCATCCAGAAGAGCTGCGTATCGCTGGCAGGGGCTCCCGCAGGGCGATAGAGGGCTACTGCATACGGAATGGGCTGCTTCCAGGAGGGATCCGACTCAAGCTCGCGCCGCGGGCGCGCCTGGGTCAACCCGTCGAGCCGCTCGATTTCACGCTCCCCCTCTTCAGGGCTGCTGAAGGCCCGAAGGCCGGTCCACGCTCCTGTAGGGAGTGCCAGCTCACGTGGAATGCCGAGGATCTCTTCATCGGCGCCCTTCGCCAGTGGATCTGCGCTCACTCGTTCTCCGTAAGCACCGCGCGCGCGGCAGCGAGACGCTTCTCTAGGTCAACCCGACCGATGATCGGATCGTTCTCTGCGGCTGCCAGTCGTGCGTCCCACTGCTCCAAGATGAGGCGCAGCGTCTTCAGGCGCCGGCGAACTTCGCGCGCGTTCGTTGCCAGGATGTCGGCACCCATTGCCTCTGAACCGCGCGCGAGCCGCGTGGCGGAGAGCCAGCCAGTACTGGCGAGCAGGTGCGAGATCTTCCAACCGTCAGGGGCATCAGCCGCGTCGCCGAGCGCCACCGTCTCCACCAGTGCTGCAGCGAGGAGCAGCGGCAGGTGGCTGACCGCAGCGGTCGCAGCATCGTGCAGTTCAGCCTCGAGGATCACCGGACGCGCACCGCAGCTGGTTGCGAGCCGCTCTACCAGTGCAGCGGCACCACCACCGTTGGCACCCGGGACAATCACCCATGGGCGACCGAGAAAGAGGTTGGCGTCTGCCGCGGCAAAGCCGGTCTCATGGCTCCCGGCCATCGGGTGGCCGCCGCAGAAGCGAATGTTGCGCGCAGCAGCCTCGCGGGCAATCCACACCTTGGTTGAGGCGACATCGGTTACGACAGCGCCATCTGCAAGGCGCCCCGAGCGACGACAGATCACCAGCTCATCGAGAATTGCGGTCATGGCGATCGGTGGCGCGCAGAGAATCACGAGCGCTGCACCGTCGACCGTTTCGGCGATCGAGCGACCAACGGAATCAATCACACCTGCCGCCAGCGCCTCTCGCGGGCCCGCTTGCGTTGGCGTCCATGCAACGATCTCTAGGCCGCCCTCGTCGAGTGGGCCAACGGAGGCGGGATCTTCGCGCAGCGCCCGCGCGATGGAGCCGCCGATCAGGCCGAGGCCGAGCAGCGCTACCTTCACCGGCGGTCAGCCAACGGTGGCGATGGCGTCGAGTGCGCGGACGACTGCCCGAATGCCGCCCTCAAAGTTGCCAAGATCCATCGACTCATTCGGCGCGTGCGCATTGTCGTCTGGTGGCGTGAAGCCGAGCAGCACAACCGGGAGGCCAAGCTCCTTCTGGAAGAGCGCAGCGATCGGAATAGAGCCACCTTCGCGGATGTAGAGCGGCGGCACACCGAAGGTCGCCTCAAGTGCCCCCGCCGCAGCGTTGAGATATGGATCGCCAAGCGGCGTGAGGAAGGCGTCACCGTTGCCGAGGTTCTGCACCTCAACCTGGAGTCCCGCCGGTGCGGCGGCGCGTAACGCCGCCTCAAGCTGACGGCTGATCTTCTCTGGGTCTTGTGCGGTCACGAGACGGCACGAGATCTTGGCATGTGCATGGGCTGGGATGATCGTCTTGGAGCCGTCGCCCATAAAGCCGCCCCAAATGCCATTCACGTCGAGTGTTGGGCGCCCACCACGTCGCTCAACGGTGGAGAAGCCGCTCTCCCCCGCTGTGGCGGTGGCACCAATGCCTGCGAGATAGCCAGGCTCGTCAAACGGCAGAGCGGCGAATGCGGCGCGGTCAGCTGGTGTGAGCTCAACGACATCGTCGTAGAAGCCAGGCACGGTGATGTGGCCGTTGGCGTCGTGGAGTGAGGCGATCATGGCAGCGAGGGCGTTGGCGGGATTCACCACGGAGCCGCCGTAGCTCCCGGAATGCAGATCAACATCAGAGGCGCGTACGTCCACCTGAATGTAGGTGATGCCGCGGAGCCCAACCGTAAGGGCTGGGCGATTGCCGTCAAAGAAGCCAGAGTCGCTAATGATCACGGCGTCGCCGCTGCAGCGGTCTGGGTTCGCCGCCATCCACGACTCAAGGTTCACGGAGCTCGACTCCTCTTCTCCTTCGAAGACGTACTTCACGTTCACTGGCAGGGTGCCGCGTGTGGTGACAAGTGCCTCCAGTGCGCTGAGATGAATCACGATCTGACCCTTATCGTCGGCAGAGCCACGACCGAGCATGCGTCCGTCGCGAACGATCGGCTCAAACGGGCTGGTCTTCCAAAGATCGAGCGGGTCTCCCGGCTGCACGTCGTAGTGGCCGTAGATCACCACGGTCGGGAGCAAGCTATTGATGATCTTTTCGGCCACAACGATGGGGTGGCCGCCCGTCTCACTCACCTCTACACGCTCGGCGCCAATGCGACGGAGCTCAGCGGCGAGCCACTCTGCAGCAGCGCGGCAGTCTGGCGCGTGCTCGGGAAGGGCGGAGACACTCGGGATCTTCAAGAACTCTGCGTACTTCGCCATCCGTGTGGCTGCCGTTGCAACGAGGTGCGCCTCCTCTGGCCCCTCCAGCCCCTTCCAGGCGAGCGTCGGGGCGTAGGCCATCAGGCTGGCTGTCCCGCCGCCGCGCCCCCAGGGCCTGGCTTTGCGGCCGGCTCACCCTTCGATTTAGCCTTTGACACTGGGATCGATACGCCAGCGGCTCGCAGACGATCAAGCAAACCGGCGTATGCAGCTGGCTTCGCAGGGAGGCCAACGAAGAGCGCCTCAAACGCCTCTCCTTCGACGGTCTCTTCGGCAATCAGCTTCGCTGCGAGAGCATCCAGGCGATCGCGATGCTTCGTCAGCACTTCGCGCGCGCGCTCAGCACCACGATCACGAATCGCGCGGACCTCTTCGTCAATCTGCTTTGCAACAGCCTCGGAGTAGTTCTTCTGCTCCGACATCTCGCGGCCCAAGAAGATCATCTCGTCTTGGCGGCCGAGGGTGACGGTGCCCAACTTCTCGGACATGCCGAAGCGCGTCACCATCTTGCGCGCAAGATCGGTCGCCTTCTCAATGTCGTTTGATGCACCAGTGGTCGTATCGCCAAAGACGAGCTGCTCCGCAATGTTGCCACCCAGCATCGCAGCGATCTTGTCTTCAAATTCGCTCTTGCTCTGCAGGTAGCGGTCTTCAGTCGGCAGGTTCATCGTGTAGCCGAGTGCCATGCCGCGGCTGATCACCGTCACCTTGCTGACCGGATCGCACTTCTCAAGAATGCGACCGACCACCGCGTGGCCACCCTCGTGGTAGGCAATGATCTGCTTCTCTGCATCGGTAATCAGGCGGCTCTTGCGCTGTGGGCCGGCCATGACGCGATCGAGTGCCTCTGCGAACTCGTCCATGCCAATCGTGCGCTTGCTCCGACGTGCGGCGAGGATCGCAGCTTCATTCATAAGGTTGGCAAGATCAGCTCCAGAGAATCCTGGCGAACGGCGTCCGATCTCTTCCAGGTCCACCGTCTTGTCGAGCGGCTTCCCCTTCACGTGCACCTTCAAGATCGCAATGCGACCCTTCAGGTCTGGGCGATCAAGGATCACCTGGCGATCGAATCGGCCTGGGCGTAGCAGCGCCGGATCAAGCACGTCAGGACGGTTCGTGGCGGCGATGATGATCACGTTGGTACCAGTCTCAAAGCCGTCCATCTCCACGAGGATCTGATTCAGCGTCTGCTCGCGCTCATCGTGCGATCCGCCGAGTCCGGCGCCACGCTGGCGACCGACGGCGTCAATCTCGTCAATGAACACGATGCACGGCGAGTTGCGCTTCGCCTGATCGAAGAGGTCACGCACACGAGAGGCGCCGACGCCAACGAACATCTCAACGAACTCGGAGCCCGAGATGCTGAAGAATGGCACGCCAGCCTCGCCAGCGACTGCGCGAGCGAGTAGGGTCTTTCCGGTGCCGGGGGAGCC
>CAJABS010000049.1 GCA_903938075.1 uncultured Chloroflexota bacterium
CCAGAGGTCGTCCCACCAGCGCATCGTGACCAGGTTGCCGAACCACATGTGGGCGATCTCGTGAAAGACCACCTCAGCGAGATCGGTCACGTCGCTTGGCGTTGGCGTGCTCAGGAAGATGTAGCGCTCGGTGTAGGTGATGAGGCCGACGTTCTCCATGGCGCCGACGTTGAACTCTGGGCAGTAGACGTGGTCGAGTTTCTCAAACGGGTATTCGCGACCGAAGAGCTCACCGAAGTAGGTGAACGCCTGGCTCGTCATCTTCTGGAAGAGGTCGTACGAGAGGTACTTCTCCAGCGATCCGCGCGACCAGAGCCCGACCTGCACCGGTGTGGCGCGACCTGGAATGCTCACCTCGAAGCGTTTCCCAACGAATGGCCCTGCGGCGAAGGCGAAGAGATAACTCGCGAGCGGCGGGGTCTCGGCGAATGTGTGCAGTGTGCCGCCAGGGCCCTCTGGGCTCGCCGCGGTCTCCGCGCCATTCCCAAACACCTGCCAGGCGGTGGGGGCGGCGATCGTCAGTGAGAGCTTCGCCTTGATGTCTGGCTGGTCGAAGAGCGGCGCCATGCGATGTGCCTCGTACGGTTCAAAGTTGGTGTAGATGTATTCGTTCTGATCTTCAGGATCAATGAAGCGGAAGACGCCATCGCCACCCGTGTCGTAGACGTTCTCAAACGACACCTCAAGGAGGTTCTCGGCGCCCGCCTTCAGCCGAGCGGCTGGCAGCGTGAGGCGATACCCGTTCCAGTCAGGAGCCTCGATGGAGGCCCCGTTGAGCGTGAGGCTGTGGATGGTGCGTCCGCGGAAGCAGAGGAAGACCGGGCCTGTGTGCCCGGCGGCGAGAGCGAAGCTGGTAACGATTTGGCCACGGAAGTTTGCTGCGTTCGCGGCAAGGTCGAGTCGGAGCGCGTAGCGCACATCAGAAACGGCAGCCGCACGAGCGGCAGCCTCGACCTGCGTCAAAACGTCTCGGGCCTCGGCTCCTGGGGTTTCAATGGTCAGACTCACCGCCAGATCCTAGCGCGTTGCAGGGGTAAGGGCGGCACGCCAGGCGGCCAGATCCACCTCGCGGAGCCGCGGGGATGTGGTGGTGCCCGACGGTCGCCCGCGCTTCCCGATCGGCTGCCCATCGATCTCATGAATGTCCGCGGTGAAGTCGATCGGCCGAACGCCCGAGATCGCACTCCCAACAGCGTAGGTGTCCACACGCGACCCTGCCGCCTTGAACTCGGTGATGCGCTCCAGCGAGAGGCCGCCCGAGATCACGATCTGCGCCGCCGTTGCACCGGCGGCATCGAGAGCAGCGCGGACCTCTGCAACAAGGGTTGGGGTTACCCCGCCAAGTTCACTCGCGCGATCAAGGCGTACGCCGCCAAGCTTCTCTCCCAGTGCTGCGGCAACGCGCGCCGACTCCTCAGACTCATCGCGGAAGGTGTCAACCAGCACAATGCGTGGCACTTCACGTTCAATGTTGCGATCGAAGGCGAGTGCCGCTTCAACCGTGTCGCCATAGATCAGGACGAGCGCGTGCGGCATGGTCCCTACTGGAATCTTTCCGGCGCGCGAACTCCCCGCCGTCGTTGATGCGCTCGTTGCACCGCCGATGATCGCAGCGTAGTCAAGACGATCGGCAATGTTTGGATGCACGTGCCGCGCGCCGAAGGCGATCACAGGCGTTGGTGCAGCAGCATCGACGATGGCGCGCGCTGCGGTCGCCCACCCGGTGCCGTGCGCCAACATTCCTAGGTAAGCGGTCTCAAAGCGGGCGATCGATTGGTATGGCGCGCGAATGCGCAAGACGACCTCTTTCGCATCAATCAGATCGCCATCCTTCAGCGCCCATACAGCTGCCTTGCCGGCGGCAGCATCAGATTCGAGTGCGATCGAGAGGAGCCCCTTCGCCTCATCAATGCCGCAGAGGGTGGCGCCGGCACGTCGACAGAAGACCTCCATCGTTACGACAGGGTTGCGCCCATCCCCAGCCAACACCTGTTCGGATCGCAGGAAGTAGACATCGGCGTTCTCGCCGGTCAGGAGCGCAGGAAGCGGCCTTGGGACGGGTCGCGTGGGGCGATCAAGTTCAGCCATGGGCAAAGCATAGCCCTGCGGCGAGAGGTCGGAGGCTACCCCTCCAGGCGATCGGCGAGATCGGGGACGGCGCGCAAGAGGGGCTGGTTCCGCCGCGGAGAACCGTCATCGGCGGGGATCCGCCCACCGATCCAGATCCATGCCGCCGTCTCATCAAGGAGGCGGTCGGCGATCAGCACCGTACGGGCGAGTGCCTCGACGAGATCGTTTTCGGTCGCCTGCTCAGCACGCAGCTCAATGCTGAGCACCGGTCGGCCATCTTCGGCAATGCCGAATTTTGCAAAGAGGTACTTGTCGTTCCACTCCAAGAGGCGGCGATACGCCTTGCGCAGGCCGTCACCGAGTGGGGGTGCAAGATGCGCCCACACCACAACAACGCCACCCGGGCGCGCATCGTGAATGAGTGAGAGGCGCAACGAACGACGACGTTCACCGTCGAGTTCGAGATCCCACACGGTTGCATCATCACGTCGGTGCGGTGCGGGTACCGCAACACCGTGCCGTTCAAGGAGCGCTGGGATTGCTGCGACCTGGAGGAGTGTCACGCGGCTAGCGCGCCGTGCGGCGCTGGTTCCAGGTGCGCCCAGCCTTAATCGTTGCGCCGGCCTTCACTGCGCCACTCTCAGGCCAATCGCCAAGGCTCGCCTCTGCGTCGACCAACACGTTGCGACCAACAGCTGCGCCATCGGGCACCTCGGCCTGCTTCCCAATAACAACGAGACCGGTCGCGAGCATTTCAGGATTCGCGCGGTTCGGTGTGCCGGGCAACTCGCCGACGCCAACGTGTGCGTCGCGCCCAATGCGCACCTCTTTGTCGATGATGGCGTGGTCGATGACGGCACCTGGGCCAATCACCGCATCAAACATTACGATGCTGTCGCGCACGACTGCCCCGCGTCCAACGCGCACGCCAGGCGAGAGAACGCTGCGCTCCACAATCCCCTCAACAACACAGCCATGCGAGATCATCGACTGCTCGACGCGGGCGTCGGCGCCGATTCGGGCGGGGGCGCGCTCCTCGGAGCGGGTGAGAATCAACCAATCGCGCTCGTAGAGATCGAGCTCGGGCTTCGCCTTCAGGAGGGCCATGTTCGCGTCAAAGTATGCGGGGAGGGTCCCTACGTCTTGCCAGTAGCCGCGGAAGCGGTGGGCCATCACCTTTGCGCCACCGGCGACCATGGCGGGCAGCACGTCGGCACCAAAGTCGGGGCGAGCCTCATCGAGCCATGCGGCGAGCGCATCGGCGGTGAAGGCGTAGATCCCCATGCTGGCGAGGCGACTCGTTGGACGCTTCGGCTTCTCTTGGAAGCCCGTGATGCGGCTCCGCTCATCCGTATCAACGACGCCCATACGTCGTGCATCCTCGAGGCTCACCTCGCGGACCGAGACGGTCACGTCCGCGCCACTGCGTTGGTGGGCGGTAATCAGTCGCTCGTAATCCATCTTGTAGATGTGATCGCCGGCGAGCACGAGGACGGTCTCGGCGCCGCTCGCCACCACCTCACGGAGGTTCTGCAGCACGGCGTCCGCGGTGCCGCTGTACCAGTTGGCGGTGTTGCCGCGGCCGACCTGCGGCTGGAGGAGTCGCACACCGCCGATCGTGCGGTCAAGGTCCCACGCCCGCCCCCGGCCGATGTGGTCATTGAGCGACCGAGGGTTGTACTGGGTGAGCACGAGCACGTCGCCGATGCCGCTGTTGACGCAATTTGAGAGCGTGAAGTCGATGATTCGATACTTGCCGCCAAATGGCACAGCAGGCTTTGCGCGAACCCCAGAGAGCACGCCCAGTCGGTTCCCCTCGCCGCCGGCGAGGATCACCGCAACGGTGCGATCAGTACGCAGAGCAGGATCCCCCGGGTAGGTACTTCTGAATACAGACGTACTTACCGTTCTGCAAGAGCGAGAGGTGAAGGTGTGGCCCTGTGACGTTCCCCGTGGAGCCGACAAACCCAATCAGCTGGCCAGCCGCCACGAACTCACCCGCCTTCACACGCCACTTCGGCTGACTCGAAACCTTCCCGTCTCCGATATGCCCGTAGATCGAAACCATGCTCTTTGAGTGGGCGATCCAGATCCAGGCAAGCGGGCGCATCCCTTTCCACACGACGCAGTAGCTACAGATGCCCGCAATCATCACCTTGCCGCTCGCAGCGGCATAGAGTGGCGTGCCAGGTGCGGCGGCAATATCTACACCGTTGTGCAGGTACGGATACGCCTTCGGACAGGTTGAGCTCTTCGGGTAAATCTTCCAGCTCACGCAACCAAACTTCTGCGAAATGTAGGGGCGAGTTCCACCGACCGGCTTCACGAAGCCGGAGCCGTTATGCACGATCGGCCACGTCCATCCACCTTGGTAGACGGTCGGGAGCCCAGCGCCGAACTGGCCCTTCAAGAGCGCATTCACTGTTGCGGTGACGCGCGCCTCTTCTGCTTTCAGCGCGGCGACGGCGGCGGCGAGCTTCGCCTTGTCTGCAATCACCTTGTTCATTGCCGCCTTCTGCGCGGCAATTGCCTTCGTCTGCGCGGCGATCGCCGCGGCGAGTCGTGCCTTCGCTGCGTTCAGCAGCGACACCTGCTTGTCGAGCGCCGCCTTCTGCTTTGCAGCAGCAACGCGCAGCTTCTCTGTTTCAGCGCGGTTGACACGCACTTGATCTTCAATCTCCGCGAGTCGTGCCGCATCGCGGCTGATGCTGTCGGCAAGCTTCACATCTTCTGCGCCGAGCGCATTGAACCCTGCGATGTCGAGCAGAATGTCGGTGAAGCTCTGTCCGGAGAGCAAGATCCAGAGGGGCGGTGTCTGGTCGGCGATGTACGCCTCGCGAATACGCGAAGCCAAGATCGCCTGGCGTGCCGCAAGGTCACGAGCCTTCGCCTCTTGCGCCTTCACCAGCCGACTGATCTCCACATCGAGTGCGTTCACCGCTGCGTTTAGTTTGTTCAGGCCGACTTGCGCCTGCGCGACGGCGGTTGAGAGCTGGGCCACTTGGGTCGTAATGCTTGTCAGCGTCGCCGTGTTTTTGGCAAGGGCGGCACTCGTGGAGGCCAACTGTGCGGTGAGGGCACCCTGTTGTGCAATCAGGGCATTGAGCGCCTTCTGTTGGGCGGCGAGCTGTGCTGCGAGCGCCTTCTGTTGGGCAAGTGCGTCATCGAGAGGGTCGCCGCGAACCGGTCCGGCCTGTGCCAAACCGAGGCCAACGATAAGGAGAGGGATCGTGAGCAGAAGACCGAGGCGCGCACGCCAGGTGCGTGCGCGGTGCATCGGCGCAGGCGGGTGTTCCATCTTTGACCTCCTCTCCTCCGCTATAGGAAGAGTATCAGCCTCAGCGACGGACGCCACCCCCCATGGCCAGCTCAAC
>CAJABS010000050.1 GCA_903938075.1 uncultured Chloroflexota bacterium
AGCATCGAAGGTGGCGCGCGCGCCGGACTCGTTGCCCCCGACGAAACGACCTTCGCCTATTTGAAGGGTCGACCGCACGCGCCGCAGGGTGCCGATTGGGATGCCGCCGTCGCGCGCTGGCGAACGCTCACCAGTGATGAAGGTGCAACCTATGACAAAGAGATCGTCATTGATGCAAACACGTTGGAGCCGATGGTCACCTACGGCACGAACCCAGGGATGGGCCTGCCGATTAGCGGCACCATTCCAAATCCTGCCGACGAATCTGATCCCGCCGCCGCACGTGCCCTGACTCGCGCGCTGGAGTACATGGATCTGCGCGCGGGCGACAGCATCATTGGTCGACCAGTGAACACTGTCTTTATTGGAAGCTGCACCAACGGTCGCATTAGCGACCTTCGCCTCGCCGCAAACGTGCTGAAGGGTCAGACGGTTGCAAAGGGCGTCCGCGTGATGGTGGTGCCAGGGTCCGCTGATGTGAAGCGCCAGGCCGAACGCGAAGGGCTCGACACCATCTTCCGCGACGCTGGTGCCGATTGGCGCGAGGCGGGCTGCTCGATGTGCATCGCCATGAATGGCGATCAGCTCGCCCCGGGCGAGTACGCGATCAGCACCTCGAACCGCAACTTCGAGGGGCGCCAGGGGAAGGGGGGGCGCACCTTTTTGGCCTCGCCACTCACCGCCGCCGCCACCGCCCTCACCGGCGTCATCGCCGATCCACGCACGCTCCCAGGGATGAGCCGCTGATGGCCGCCCCAAAGGTCGGCACCTTCACCACGGGGCTCGTGCCACTCCCCGCCGAGAATGTCGACACCGACCAGATCGTTCCAGCGCGCTACCTGAAGGTCATCGACAAGGCGGGCCTCGCCGATGCCCTCTTCCACGATTGGCGCTTTGAGGCCGACGGCAGCAAGAAGAACCCACCGTTCGTGATTGATGAGCCGCGCTACGCAGGCCACGGCATCCTGGTTGCGGGCGACAACTTCGGCACCGGCTCCAGCCGCGAGCATGCGCCATGGGCCCTCGGTGCCTTCGGTATCAAGGCGATCTTCTCAACCAGCTTCGCCGACATCTTCAAATCGAACGCACTGAAGAACGGCATTCTGCCGATCGTCGTGCCCGCCGATTTGCACGCCACGCTGATGCAAATCGCCAAAGAGGACCTCGCTGCTACGGTCACCATTGACCTGGCTGCGGCAACCATGACGACGCCCGACGGCGCAACGCACGCATTCCCGATTGACCGCTTCAGCCAGAAGATGCTGCTCGATGGGCTCGACGAACTCGACTACATCCGCACGCAGAGCGACAAGATCGTGGCGCACGAGACGTCGCACCCAGGAACGATCAACACGTTGCAGCCGAACGCGTCGCGATGAGCAAGAACCCGTACGACCGCGCGAGCGATCCGGCAAAGCGGCACTCCGCCGCCATGACCGACGGACCAGATCGCGCACCAGCGCGCGCAATGCTGAAGGCGGTCGGCTTCACCGACGAGGATCTCGCCAAGCCAATCATTGGCGTTGCCACCACCTGGATCGAGACGATGCCGTGCAACCTGAATCAGCGTGAACTTGCCGAAGCGGTGAAGCGCGGCATCCGACGCGCAGGCGGCACCCCGATGGAGTTCGGCACCATCTCCGTCTCCGACGGCGTGGCGATGGGCACCGAAGGGATGAAGGCCTCGCTCATCTCGCGCGAGATCATCGCCGACTCGATCGAGCTCGTCTCCATGGGACACAGCTTTGACGGCATCGTCTGCCTCACCGGTTGCGACAAGACCAGCCCTGGCGCCGCGATGGCGCTCGGCCGACTGAACATTCCTGGGCTCGTCCTCTATAACGGCACGATTCTTCCAGGCTCCTATAAGGGGAAGGATGTGACGGTACAGAGCGTCTTTGAGGCGGTCGGCTCGTACAACGCGGGGAAGATCACCGCCGAAGAGCTCTGGGACCTTGAGAACGCCGCCTGCCCAGGGGCGGGCGCCTGCGGCGGTCAGTTCACCGCCAACACGATGAGCATGGCGCTCGAGGTGCTCGGCCTCTCCCCCGCCGGCCTCAACGGCATCCCCGCCACCGACCCCGACAAGATCGCCGCCGCAGAGCGTTCCGGCGAGATCGCCGTGGAGCTCGTACGCAAGAACCTGAAGCCGCGCGACCTTGTCACCGGCAAGGCGCTCGAGAATGCGATTCGCGCCGTTGGTGCAACCGCTGGCTCCACGAACGCGGTGCTCCACCTGCTCGCCATCGCACGCGAGTTTGATCTGCCGCTTGAGATCGAAGCCTTTGAACGACTCGGTGAGTCGACGCCAGTGATCGGCAACCTGATCCCTGGCGGATCGTACGCCGCACTCGATCTCTATAAGGCTGGTGGGATTGCGCTGGTGTTGCGTGAACTTGCCGCTGGTGGCCTGCTGCACCTGAGCGAGCAGGGTGTCGACGGGCGAACGATGGGTGAGATCGCCTCGCAGGCGAACGAGCGCGCAGGGCAGGATGTGATTCGTCCGATCACCAACCCAATCAAGAAGACGGGCGGCCTCACCGTGCTACGCGGCAGTTTGGCGCCCGAGGGTGCGATCGTGAAGCTCGCCGGTCACGAGCGCCGACATCACAGCGGCCCAGCGCGCGTCTTTGATTCTGAAGAGGCCGCCTTCGCTGCGATCCGTGCGAACGCAATTGTGGCGGGCGACGTCGTAGTGATTCGCTACGAAGGCCCCGTTGGTGGACCAGGAATGCGCGAGATGCTCGCCGTAACCGCAGCGCTCGTGGGCCAGGGGCTCGGCGACGAAGTTGCACTCATTACCGATGGCCGATTCTCTGGTGCAACCCACGGTTTCATGGTCGCGCACATCTCCCCCGAAGCGGCGCTTGGTGGGCCGATCGCCCTCGTGCAGGAGGGTGACACCGTCACGATCGATGTTGACTCGCATGAGCTACGGATTGAGGTTGCCGAGAGTGAACTCGCCACCCGTCGAGCCGCCTGGCGCGCCCCCGCACCACATTACGCTGGCGGGGTCTGGGCGAAGTACGCTGCACTCGTGAGTAGCGCGTCAGATGGCGCCATCACTACAGGGGTGCGCCTCGCCAAGGCGCTGAAAGGGTCAACCGACCGATGAGCGCAGCCAAGCGAGTTGATCCGAAGGACCCACGCGGTGGCCTCCGTGGCCTTGACGCACCAGCCGTACCAGGGGGCGACCGCCTCACCAAGGCCCAGAAGGCAAAGGCCGACGCCGATGAGCGCTTCGGCATGCGCGGCGTCAAGATCATCGTAGGCGGACTGGTGGGCCTCACTATCGTTGCGCTGATCCTTCAGTTGATCCTCACCATCGCTGGAGCCGGTGCGTGAGCGGATCGTCGCGATTCACCGCAACAGCTGCTGACCACTTTCCACAAGGACTCCCCTCCGCCACAGTGGACGCCGCACTCCTGAAGCGCATCGGCGCCGAAGCGGGTGATGATCTGGTGCAGCTGATTCGGGCTGAGAGCGTGAATCCGCCAGGAAACGAAACCCGCGCCGCCAAGGTGTTGATTGAACTTCTCCGACGCGAAGGCCTTGAGCCTGAGTTCTTTGAGCCGATCCCCGATCGCGGCAATGTGAGCGTGCGACTTCGCGGCAGCGCCTCCGCCGCTAATCCAAACCTTGACCCACGCGATCCGAAAGACGGCGCACTCCTCCTCTTCGCGCACCTTGATGTGGTGCCAGCCAATCAAGACGGCTGGACGGTGAACCCGTTCGAGGGCGTCGTGAAGGATGGCTACATCTGGGGTCGCGGTGCTGTCGACATGAAGGGTGCGCTTGCGGTGCAGATTGGCGTCATTCGACTTCTCTGCGAGCGCGCTCGTGCCGCAGGACTCAACCCAGCGAAAGATGTGATCCCTGGCTTGCGCCGCGACATCATCCTCACCGCCACCGCCGACGAAGAGACGGGTGGACTCAACGGCATCGCCCTCGTTCTGAAGGACCGCAAGCACTGGCTCGACGCTGCCGTTGGCCTCACCGAGGCGGGCGGCATGACGATCACCGCCGCCGGTCGACGGATCTACCCGCTACAGGTTGCCGAGAAGGGCTTCGCCCGCTTTGCCATCACCGTCAGCGGCCGCTGGGGACACGCCTCGATGCCTGACAGCGACAATGCCCTGCTGCGTGCCGCCCAGGTTGTGGAGCGCGTCTCGGTGCCTGGCCCCGTTCAGATCGTGCCCGAGAACGAGGCGCTTCTTGCAGCACTTCGTGCAGCCCTCCCAGCTGGAGCCCTCGGTCGCCTAGAGCGTCTCCTCAGCGAGCAGACCTTCGACGATGCAAAGGAGCTCAACAGCGAGGCGGCGGCAGCAGGGTGTGCCCCCGAACTGCTCCGCGCGCTGCGTGCCGTGCTGCGCGACACCTTCGCCCCAACGATCCTGACCTCGGGCATTCGTTCCAATGTGTTGCCGGGCTCTGCAACCCTCACAGTCGACAGCCGCATACTGCCAGGGACAACTCGCGAGGCCGCCGAGCGCAACATGCTCGACCGCATCGGTGCTGACCTTGCACCGTTCGTGAAGCTCGACCTCATTGAATACGGTGGCGCGGTCAGCAATCCGATGGATCACGAGATTCTCGGAATCGCCAGCGCCGCCATTCGCACGCGCGACGGCGAGGCGATCTTGATGCCTGCGGTTGCACCGTATGCGACCGACGCAAAGATCACCGTGCCGGCCGGGATTCCAACCTACGGATTCTCACCGTATCTGCTTGATCCGAAGGAGCGCTTCATGGAGCGATTCCACGGCATCGACGAGCGCGTCTCGCAAGAGGCCCTCGCCTGGGGCGTTGAGGTGCTCTACGACGTGGCTATGGGGTACGCGGGGGAGTAACCGGCGCGCGCGTTGCCAGTGCGGCAACCGCTGCAGCAACTAGACCGCGCTCCGCCTTCGGCAGTCGTCGCACCAGATCCACAAACTGTTCCGCGCGACCGCGATCAATCGACGTCAACAGCGCTTCGCCGCTCGGTGCTAGTTGTGACCGGCGCACCCGTGCATCACTCGTTGGCGCAGCGCGCAGATAGCGACGCTCATGCAAGAAGCTCACCAAGCGACTCGTTGCTGAATGCGAGCGACCAAGGTCCCGCGCAATCTCACCAACGGAGCGCGGCTTCCCATCGGCAAGCAGATAGAGGGCGGCAACCTGCGCCAGCGAGAGTTCGCTCGGCGCCAACTGCTGCGCCGTTGAAAGGACGAGCTCACGCCAGAGGCGGCGAATGGAGACGATGCGACCACCGATCTCACCGAGGCTCTGCCGGCGTCGCGACACCTCATCGAGCGGGCTCTCCCCCATCTCGCCACGGGCAACGCGCACCGCGGCAGGGAGACGACTGCGCAGCCCTTCAGCGGCCTTGGTGATCTCGGAGATACGGCTGCGGCGAGGTGTATGCATATGCGCATACAATAGCGCAGCCCCCTAGGTGGGCGGCTAGGATTCGCCGCATGTCTCCGATCACCTCGTGGATCTTCCCTGGACAGGGCTCGCAGAGCGTCGGCATGGGTGCCGCCGCCCTCGCAGCCTCCCCTGCCGCACGCGCCGTGCTGGCAGAGGCCGAAGCCGCACTGGGCGAGCCGCTCGGCCAACTGATGGCGACCGGCCCAGCCGAAGCCCTCGAGCGCACCGAGGTCGCGCAGCCCGCCATCCTCACCATCTCCATCGCCATGCTCGCCGCCGCGCGAGAACGCGCCGCCGCTGCCGGCACACCTCTTGACGAGCCGATCCTGATCGCCGGGCACTCGGCTGGCCAGTACGCCGCCGCGGTTGCTGCGGGCGCACTCACTGTTGCCGATGGCGTACGGCTCGCGCGCCGACGCGGCGAGCTGATGCAGGCCTCGGGCGGTGGACGACCTGGCGCCATGGCCGCCATCCTCGGGCTCCCTGAGAGCGCCGAGGCTGACGTGATTGCCGCCGGCGCGAAGCTCGGCATCCTGGTCTTCGCCAATCGCAACTCGCCGGGGCAGATCGTGCTCTCGGGTGAAGTCGCAGCCATCGAAGCGGCTGTTGCTGCCGCAAGTGCCGCGGGCGCAAAGCGCGCCGTGCGACTGCAGGTCAGCATCGCCAGCCACTCGCCACTGATGGAAGAGGCCGCCGCCGGCATGCGCGAGGCACTCGCCGCCGTCACCATCGCCGATCCGAAGACACCAATGCTCGCCAACGCCACCGCCGCTCGTATCACCACCGCCGCCCAACTGCGCGACGAACTCTCGAACCACCTCACCGGTGGCGTCGACTGGATCGCCGCGGTCAACGCCATGGCAGCCGCGGGCACGCAACGCTACATCGAGGTTGGCTCGGGCCGTGTGCTCGCCGGACTTGTGAAGCGCATCCCGTCGGCCGACGGCGCCGAGATCCTCTCCATCGATGAGATCAACGCAGCGGAATAAGTAGAAAGGAGCAGCACCATGCGTGAACCAGATCACACCCGACGCGTCGTCATCACCGGACTCGGCATCGTCTCGCCGATCGGCAACACCCCTGGTGACGTGTGGGCATCCCTTACCGAAGGCCGCAGCGGCATCGCGCAGATCACCCACTGGGATCCGACCCCGTACGCGCCCTACGTTGTGGCTGGCGAGGTGAAGGGCTTCGACGTCACGCAGTGGCTCGACGCCAAGCAGATCCGACGCACTGGCCCCGAGATTCATTGGGGCGTGGCCGCGGCGAAGGCCGCCCTCCGCGATTCAGGGCTCGAGATCACCGATGCGAACCGCGAAGAGGTCGGCGTCGTCTTCGGGTCAGGCGCTGGCGGACAGGGGCTCTTCATTGAGAACCAGATGGCCTGGAAGGAGAAGGGGCCGCGCTCCGTTGCGCCAACCTTCATCGCCCACGGTCTCGTCGACAGCACCTCGGGCATGATCGCGATCGAGTCGGGCGCCGTGGGGCACAACATGGCCGTCGTCTCCGCCTGCGCCACCGGCACGCACGCCTTGGGCGAGGCGGCCGAGGCGATCAAGCGCGGCGACGTGACTGCGGTCATTGCCGGCTCCACCGAGAACCCACTCCTCGAGGTGGCACACATCGGCTTCATGAACATGCGCGGCCTCGCCGGTCCGCGCGACGGCGAAGGGCCAGCGTCGGCCTGTCGACCGTACGACGTGGATCGCGCCGGCTTCGTCTTGGGCGAAGGCGCGGGCGCCTTCATCGTTGAAGATCTCGCCTCGGCGACGGCGCGCGGCGCCACGATCTACGCCGAGGTCGTTGGCTACGGCAGCTCTGCCGATGCGCACGACATGATCCAGCCAGTTGAAGGCGGCGCCGGTTCGGCGCGCTCCATCAAGTGGGCCCTGCAGCGCGGCAAGATCGACCCATCGGAGATTGACCTGATCAATCCGCACGGCACCAGCACGCCCGTGGGCGACGAGCGCGAGGCGCTCGCTTTCCACGCCGCCTTCGGCGCACGCGCAGCAGAGATTCCGGTCTCCGCCACCAAGTCGCTCACCGGCCACCTGATGGGTGCCGCCGGTGCCGTTGAGGCAGTCTTCACGACCCTCTCGTTGCATCACCAGGTGATTCCAGGAACGCTGCACACCAAGAACGTGGACCCTGCCTGCAACCTGAACGTGGTCCGAGAGACCCGCAGTGCCGAGATTCGCGCAGCGGTGAGCAACAACGTTGGGCTCGGTGGGCATAATGGCGCCATCGTGTTGCGACGCTGGACCGGAAAGTAGGAGGAGCCATGAGCACCACCCCAGTACGAAGCGATACGCAGCGCGCGGTCATCACCGGCTATGGCGCGATCACCCCGATCGGCAATAGCGCCGGCGAGTACTGGGACGGACTCATCGCCGGACGTTCGGGCGCTGGCCCCATCACCCACTTCGACGCCTCACCGAATGAGGTGCGCATTGCCGCCGAGGTGAAGGGTTTCGATCCCCTCCTCACTATGGATATGAAGATGGCGCGTCGCATGAGCCGCTTCGTGCAGTTCGCGATCGCCGCCGCCACCGAAGCCATTGAACATGCCGGTCTCGCCGACATCGCCAGTTGGGAGCCGGAGCGCCGCGACCGCGTCGCCACGGTGATCAACACCGGTGGTGGTGGCATCGAGCAGGTCACCATGGGGAGCGACGCCTATCGCGAGAAGGGTGGCCGCTTCGTGAGCGCCTTTGCCATTCCTGCCCTCAGCCCAAGCATGGGCGCC
>CAJABS010000051.1 GCA_903938075.1 uncultured Chloroflexota bacterium
GATCCCAGACCTTCCAGTGATTGATCAGTCTGGGCCGATGACGATCGACGATGAGACGGGATCACACTGGCGACCAGCGCTTGCTGGCGCATACGCGTTGCGCACCGATCCGACGACGCCTGCGGGCGAGCCGCTCCTTGAGGTCCCGACTGACGATGCGATGGCGCACGCTCTTCTTGATCCGGCATCACCAACATCGCTTGCGCTCCTGGCCCCGTTCTGGCGTGATGTCTGGCGCAATGGTCCGCCGGCGTGGCATCTGCAAGCTGGACAATATGAATACACCCCAGATCACCGACCCTTCATTGGGCCAACCGATCAGCCAGGCCTTTTCGTGAACACCGGCTACTCAGGTCACGGGGTCATGTGCAGCGCTGGGGGCGCCCGCCGCACCGTTGATCTGCTCCTGGGGCGCACCACGGCGGGCGAGGAGCCCTTCCGTGTTGACCGACCGATGGTGGAGCGAGCACGCGACGTTCTTTGATCATGCGCGCGGGCTCTGGTAGGCTGACCTCATGACAAGCACCGCAACGCTCTTGACCCCAGTTCTCGGTGGTCTCTTTGCGCTCCTTGTTGCCCTTATTGGGGGCATTAGCAACCTACTCGGGTTGCTTATTCAGCCCCGGCGGGGCTGAGGAGACCAGAGGAGCGGAACCACCGCCCGAAGGAAACTTCAGAACCCCGCCGATGAGGCGGGGTTTTTTAATGGCGAGAGATCGATAGACGTGAAGTAATCAGGAAGTGAAGGGGGACCGATGACACAGGCAGGGCACGTACCAGGCGCAGGGAGCGCGGCGGCGAGCGCCTCAGAGCGCGCACGACGCGACATGCTGCGCGACGCACGTGTCACGGCACGCGGCGGCGCACGTCCGCGCATCGGTGCTGACGCTCTTTGCGAAGCGATCCTGCTGCAGGGGAGCGACACCATCTGGGGCTACCCAGGCGGCGTCATTCTTCCGCTCTACGACGTGCTCGTTGACCACCCTGAGCTGCGCCACATCTTGGTCCGTCACGAGCAGGCCGCATCACACGCCGCTGACGGCTATGCACGAGCATCGGGGAGGGTGGGCGTCTGCCTCGGCACCTCTGGCCCTGGTGCCACCAACCTCGTCACCGGCATCGGCACCGCCATGCTCGACTCCGTACCCGTCGTGTTCATTACTGGCAACGTTCCGAATGCACTGATCGGCAAGGATGCGTTCCAAGAGATCGACATCACCGGCATTACGTTGCCAATGACGAAGCACAACTATTTGGTGCGCACCGCAGATGAGATTCCGTATGCCATTGCGGAGGCCTTCCACCTTGCGCGCAGCGGTCGACCAGGACCAGTACACGTCGACATCACAAAAGATGCACTGATGGGTGAGACCACAGCGCCGCACCCTTCGGCGGCAGAGATCGAGGCCGGGCTCCCTGGTTACAAGCCGAAGCTCGATGGCCACCCGCGACAGATCAAGTTGCTCGCAGAAGCGATCGCAGGCGCGCAGCGTCCAGTAATTCTTGCGGGGCACGGTGTGCTGATTGCTGGCGCGGAGCGCGAGCTGCTTGAGCTGGCACGCGCCGCGCAGATTCCGATCACCTGGACCCTGCTCGGCATCGGCGTTATTGATGAAACCGATCCACTCGCCTATGGCTATATGGGAATGCACGGCTGGAAGCATGTGAACCGCGCGATTCAGTCTGCCGATCTACTCATCGGCATCGGCATGCGCTTTGATGATCGCGTGACGGGGAACGTGCGCACCTATGCGCCGAAGGCGAAGATCGCGCACATCGACATTGACCCAGCCGAGATTGGCAAGAACGTGGTTGCGGATCTGCCGATCGTGGGCGATGCGAAGCACGTGCTTGATGCGCTCCTCCCGCTCATTAGCAAGGTTGATCCAGCGACCCGCGCGGATTACTTCGCCGAACTGGCGACCTGGCGCACCGAGAGCGAAGGCTCGTCGTGGCACGGTTCTGGCGGCTTCCGCGAAGGGGTGCTCTCGGCCGACTTCGTTGTTGAGCGCATTGCAGCGGGTTCAGAGTTTGACGCGAACCTCACCGCCGACGTGGGTCAGAATCAGATGTGGGTTGCACGCTACGGCGGATTCCGCCGTGCCAACTCGCACCTCTCATCCGGCGGACTCGGCACGATGGGCTTCGCCCTCCCTGCAGCGATGGGCGCCGCCATTGCGACACCAGACAAGGTTTCGTGGGCGATCGCCGGCGACGGCGGGTTCCAGATGACGCTGCAGGAGTTGGCGACGATCGTGCAAGAGCGCATTCCCGTGAAGATCGCGCTGA
>CAJABS010000052.1 GCA_903938075.1 uncultured Chloroflexota bacterium
AGAACTACGCGAAGAATCTGATCACTGATCTTCAGGCGCGAGAGTACATCCAGAAGCGCTTGGCGAATGCATCGGTGAGTCGTGTGGTCATCGAGCGCTTGGCCCAGACGGCGAGGATTATTGTCCACACGGCGCGCCCGGGGATTGTGATCGGCAAGAAAGGCGAGGACGTTGATCGTCTTCGCAAAGACTTGACCCAGCGGATGGGAGTGCCCGTTCAGATCAACATCGAGGAAATACGGAAGCCCGACCTCGATGCAAAGCTTCTGGCGCAGGGAGTTGCCCAGCAGTTGGAGCGGCGCGTTATGTTTCGGCGCGCGATGAAGCGCGTTGTCCAGAATGCGATGCGAGCCGGCGCTGAAGGGGTGAAGGTGCAGGTCAGCGGTCGTCTGGGGGGCGCGGAAATCGCCCGTACGGAATGGTATCGCGAGGGCCGGGTTCCGCTGCACACCCTCCGGGCAGATATTGACTACGCGACCCATGAGGCAAACACCACCTACGGCGTCATCGGCGTGAAGGTGTGGGTGTTCAAGGGCGAGATCATTGGCAAGGGCGCCGACGCCCAGGTCGCGGTCAGGTAAAGACCGCGCGACTCACTGAGAGCTATCGACGATGCTGCAGCCGAAGCGCACTAAATTCCGCAAGCAGATGAAGGGCCGCAACCGCGGTCTTGCCCTCCGTGGCTCCAAAGTGAGCTTCGGTGAGTACGGCCTGAAGACCACGGATCGGGGGCGTCTCACGGCGCGCCAGATCGAGGCGGCCCGGCGTGCCCTGACCCGTCACATCAAGCGTGGCGGAAAGATCTGGATTCGGGTTTTCCCGGACAAGCCGATCTCCAAGAAGCCGTTGGAGGTCCGTATGGGTGCCGGTAAAGGCAGCGTGGAGTATTGGGTAGCCCAGATCCAGCCTGGCAAGGTGCTTTATGAGGTTGAGGGCGTTTCTGAAGAACTCGCCCGCGAAGCGCTGGCACTGGCAGCTGCGAAACTGCCTATCCCGACGGTATTCGTGAAGAGGACGGTGATGTGATGGACATCCAGGAACTGCGCGGCAAGTCCGTCGAAGATTTGAACAAGGAACTCCTCCGGCTTCTCGAAGCCGGCTTCAAGCTCCGGATGCAGAAGGCCACCGGCCAACTAGGGCAGACGCACCTAATTCGCGCACAGCGCCGGGACGTCGCTCGCGTGAAGACCATCCTCCGGGAAAAGGCAGGTAACTGAGCATGACCGAGACGAGCAAGACCGGCCGAATCCTGAGTGGCCGTGTCGTCAGCGACAAGATGGATAAGACGATTACCGTGCTGATCGAGCGGCGCGTCAAGCACCCGATGTATGGGAAGTACCTGACCCGTTCCTCCAAGGTTCATGCGCACGACGAGAAAAACGAGTGCCGCATCGGTGATCTGGTGACCGTGCGCGAGACGCGCCCGCTGTCGCGCACCAAGACGTGGGCTCTCGTCAGCATTGACGAACGCCCCGTGCGCGTTGACGCGTGACGGTAGTCGAACCAAAGAAAGCGCGCGGCGTGCAAACAGGTAACAGGCGATGATCCAAACCGAATCTTATCTAGACGTGGCAGACAACAGCGGCGCGCGCCGGGTGATGTGCATCAAGGTGCTCGGCGGCTCCCACCGTCGCTATGCGCGCG
>CAJABS010000053.1 GCA_903938075.1 uncultured Chloroflexota bacterium
AAGGCGGATGCAGGCGCGACCGTGGTCGTTGGCGGCGGCGACAGCATCGCCGCACTACGACAGCTCGGCGTTGCCGAGAAGATGACGCACCTCTCCACCGGTGGCGGCGCTTCACTCGAGTTCCTTGAGGGGCGCGACCTGCCGGGCCTCGCCGTGGTGCCAACCGCCGGCTCACCGTACGAGACGCTGCCGATCGTCTACGTCTCACCGGTGAAGCCAGGGGGCAAGGCAGCGCCGAAGCGAGCCGCTGCAAAGCCGAAGCCGATCATCAAGCCGTCAACGCTCGACGATGAGGACGATGACGAGAGCGATCCACTCGCATGAGTGACCGCATCGCCGCGATCCACGCGCGCGAGATTCTCGACTCACGCGGTAACCCAACGGTTGAGGTCGACGTCACCTTGAGTGGCGGGGCACGAGGTCGCGCCGCTGTTCCATCGGGCGCATCGACCGGCGCACACGAGGCGGTGGAGTTGCGCGATGGCGACAAGAGCCGCTTCGGCGGCAAAGGGGTCCTTGGTGCCGTTGCCGCTGTGAACGGCGAGATCGCACAGGCGATGAGCAACACCTCTGTCAGCGACCAGCGCGCACTCGATGCAGCGCTGATTGCGCTGGACGGAACCGCAGCGAAGGGCAGACTCGGCGCGAATGCCATCCTCGGCGTTTCACTTGCCGCCGCGCATGCGCGCGCTGCGCTGCACGGCAAAGAGCTCTGGTACGAACTTGGTGGCGATGCTGCGGTGAAGCTGCCGGTGCCGCTGCTCAACATCCTGAACGGCGGCAAGCACGCCGAGCACTCCACTGACTTCCAGGAGTTCATGGTCGTCCCAGTCGGCGCCGCCACCTATCGCGATGCACTGCGCGCAGGCGCCGAGGTCTTCGCCGCACTCCGCAAGAACCTGCACGATCGCGGCCTCGCAACCGGTCAGGGCGATGAGGGCGGCTTTGCGCCGAGCCTTCCATCAAACGAGGCGGCACTCGATGCACTCATGACGGCGATTGAGGCGGCTGGGTATCGACCGGGCGAAGAGATCGCCATTGCGATCGATGCCGCTGCAACAGAACTTCTGCAGCCGAACGGCCACTACAAGCTCGAGCGCGAAGGTCGCACCTTAGAGAGCGGTGCACTCGTTGATCTCTGGGCGAGCTGGGCTTCGAAGTATCCGATCATCAGCATCGAAGACGGTCTGGCCGAAGATGACTGGAGCGGTTGGGAGGCCCTCACCGCGCGCATCGGTGGCAAGGTGCAGATCGTGGGAGATGACCTGTTGGTAACCAACACCCACCGCATTGAGCGCGCTATTGACGCGGGCGCCGCCAACGCGCTGCTGGTGAAGCCGAACCAGATCGGCACCCTGACCGAAACCCTCGACGCGATCACCCTGGCGCGCGGCGCAGGCTGGGCGAGCATCTTGAGCCACCGCTCCGGCGAGACCGAAGACACCACCATCGCCGACCTCGCCGTGGCCACGAATGCGGGGCAGATCAAGACGGGTGCCCCATCGCGTTCGGAGCGCGTCGCCAAGCTGAACCGACTCTTGCGCATCGAAGAGCAGCTCGGCGCTCGAGCGATCTACGCCGGCCGCGCCGCCTTCTCGCACGTGACCCACGCATGAGCCGCTTTGTGGATCGCGGAGCAACCGTCGCCGCCTTCGTTGGTATCGGCATGGCGCTCACCGTTGCCGTGAGCTTCTTGATGGTGATCCCGATCGACCCGGCGTACATCATCTTTGCGCCGCTCTCTGGTCTGCTCATCGGCTGGTATGGCAATCAGCGCGCGGGGCAGCTGCGCGGTCGCCCAGGTCGCATCTTCGCGAACGCCGCCTGGAGTGGCGCCATCACCGCGGTGACCTTCGCCGCGCTCTTCCTTGCGGTGAAGCTCTTCTTCTTCTCGCTTGACCCTGGCTACCGTGACGAGAAGCAGGGCGGCTCGTTCAAGTGCGCGGCCGGACCAGAGTGCGTCTACGTGCGCTACCAGGGAGCTGAAGGTGGCAAAGAGGCGCTCGCCGAAGCAGGCATCACCGACGTGGCCTCATTCACCGATTGGTATTGGGATGGCCAGATGGGAACGGTGCGCATATTGATTCTCAGCACGACAGGCTTCGCGCTGCTGGGTGGGCTCTTCTACTGGCCGAGTGCTCCGCGCGTGAAGCGCGAGGAGCCGGTCGCCTAATCGTCGTCCCGCCACACTGCGCAGAGCGCAGCGGGCGGTCGATCGATTCGTTCGCTTAGGCCTTTGGCGCCGCCTTCTTGGCAGCAGGCTTCTTCGCGGCTGGCTTCTTGGCAGCCGGCTTTGCAGCGGCGGCCTCAGCCTTTGGTGCGGCGACCTTCTTCGGTGCCGACTTCTTCTTGTTCACAACCTTTGGCATCACGCCGCCAGCGGCAGCCGCCCGGGCAGCCTTCTTGGCGAGGCGCGACTTGCGTCGGGCCGCGGCGTTCTTGTGGATGGCGCCGTGCTTGGCAGCACGGTCAAGGGCGCTCGACGCCTTGTTGACGGCGGCAGCGGTGTCGCCCTGGGTCTGGCCAGTGATGATCTCGAGCGCCTTGGCGACGAGGCTCTTGGCGGCGGTTCGCTGTGGCTGCTGCACCGCATTACGGCGGGCAGAGGCGCGAACCTCTTTGAGCGACTGCGGTGTTCGTGCACCCTTGTACTTGCGCGGGGTCTTTCCCATGTTGGTCACTCCATCAGCTAATGGGGCTCGGTTGAGCCGTCGGGCGATCGTAGCAGAGGCTCCGCCACGCTCCTCTGCAGGCGCCCCTCGGCGGCACGGGCGAGAGCGTGCGATCCTTAGCCCATGAGCACCATTCCGCAGTCTCGGCTGCGCAACTTCAGCATCATCGCGCACATCGACCACGGGAAGTCGACCCTGGCCGATCGTCTGCTCGAGGCGACCCACACGGTCGAGGCTCGGTTGATGACCTCGCAGATGCTCGACTCCATGGACCTGGAGCGCGAGAAGGGGATCACCATCAAGGCGCGCGCCGTGCGCCTCGACTATGTGGCGAAGGATGGGCTCACCTACGGCCTCAATCTGATCGACACCCCAGGGCACGTGGACTTCGCCTACGAAGTCTCACGAAGCCTGCAGGCCTGCGACGGCGCGATTCTCGTTGTTGATGCGAGCCAAGGGATTGAGGCGCAGACGCTCGCCAACGTGCATCTCGCGATGAAGCTCGGCTTGGTGATCATTCCTGTGTTGAACAAGATCGACCTCCCTGCCGCCGACCCAGAGGCGGTGATGAGCGAACTCGAAGACTCACTCGCCATCCCGCGCGAAGAGGTGATCCTCGCCTCCGCAAAATCGGGGATCGGTATCTCGGAGATTCTCGAAGCCCTGGTCGCGCGTATTCCCGCGCCGAGCGGTCCGCTCGATGCACCGCTGCGCGCACTCGTCTTCGATTCGCACTACGACACGTACAAGGGTGTGGTGAACTACATCCGCATTCAAGAGGGGCGACTGAAGGCGGG
>CAJABS010000054.1 GCA_903938075.1 uncultured Chloroflexota bacterium
AGCTCCTCTTCCTCGATTCGGAGGATCCCGAGAAGGAGATCTCGCTCTACATCAACAGCCCAGGGGGTGTGATCACCTCCGGCCTCGCGATCTACGACACGATGCGCTACGTGCGCGCCCCCGTGAGCACCATCTGCACCGGTATCGCCATGTCGATGGGCGCGGTGCTCCTCGCCGCTGGTGCACCAGGTCGTCGCTTCGCCCTGCCGCACAGCCGCATCATGATCCACCAGGGCTCTGGCGGAGTCCGCGGCAACACGCCCGACGTCTTCATTCAGGTGAAGGAGATGGAGCAGCTCGTGCGCACGACACAAGAGATCCTCGCCGCCCACACGGGCCAGCCGATGGATAAGGTCGTGAAAGATACGGACCGCGACCTCTTCCTCTCGCCAGAGCAGGCGGTGGAGTACGGCATCATCGACGAGGTCTACAAGCTTCCTGCCATCGTCCCGCCTAAGGGGAAGTGAGGCGCGCCGCATGAGCGGAGGAGCAGGATCCGGAGAGTCGGGAGGCGGTAAGACGCGCGGCCCACGCAGCGCAGGCACAGGCTCGTATCGCTGCTCCTTCTGCCGCAAGACGCAGGAGCAGGTTCGTAAGCTGATCGCTGGCCAAGGCGTCTACATCTGCGACGAGTGCGTCGCCCTCTGCGCCGAGATCGCCACGGAGCAGTCGCCATCGGCGCCGCAGCGCAAGTCGTTCGGCGGCGTCACGCCAACACCGCGCATGATTCACGCGGCGCTGAACGAGCATGTCGTGAGCCAGGAGCGTGCGAAGCGCTCGCTCGCCGTGGGCGTGCATAACCACTACCAGCGCGTTGGCGCACCAACCGTGGCCGACGGAGTGGAGATCGCCAAGTCGAACATCCTGCTCGTTGGCCCGACTGGTTCCGGCAAGACACTGCTCGCGCAGACGCTCGCCCGATTCCTTGATGTGCCGTTCTGTATCGCCGATGCGACGAGTCTGACCGAAGCGGGATACGTCGGTGAGGATGTCGAGAACATTCTGCTGCGCCTGATCCAGGCCGCCGATGGTGACATCGAGCGCGCGCAGCGCGGCATCATCTATATCGACGAGATCGACAAGATCACCCGCAAGTCCGACAACCCATCAATCACCCGCGACGTTTCGGGCGAAGGGGTGCAGCAGGCGCTCCTGAAGATCATCGAAGGCACGGTGGCGAACGTGCCGCCGCAGGGTGGTCGCAAGCATCCGCATCAGGAGTACCTGCAGATCGATACGACGAACATCCTCTTCATCTGCGGCGGTGCATTTGAAGGGCTCGAGAAGATCGTCTCGGATCGCGTTGGTCGACGCGGCATCGGCTTCGGTTCTGACACGCCCGCCAGCAAAGATGAGCGCACTCGTGTGTTGGAGCAGTTGATGCCTGACGACCTACTGCGCTACGGCCTGATTCCTGAGTTCATCGGGCGCCTGCCGATGATCGTTGCGCTTGACCCACTCACCCTCAACGACCTCGTCGAGATTCTTGTTGCGCCGAAGAACGCGCTGGTCAAGCAGTACCAACGCCTCTTCCAGATGCACAACGTCGATCTGCAGTTCACGCCGGCCGCGCTCCATGCGGTTGCCGAAAAGGCACTGCTGCGCAAGACCGGCGCACGTGCGCTGCGTGCGGTTCTTGAAGATGCGCTCCTTGCCACCATGTATGACCTGCCGGATCGCCCCGACGTGCGTCGTTGTGTTGTCACCGAGGAGACCATCACCGCTGGCGCGCTGCCACTCATGCTTACCGAGCGCGAGATTGGCGTGAGTGAGCCTGCGGCACCGGTCCGACGCGCACCGCGCACGCGCACGGCCACCCCCCGCGCATCAGCGTGACGGCGGCACGCGAGCTCGGCCCCTCTTATAGCGCCGCTGAGGTAGAGCGCAGCGTTGCAGCCCGCTGGGCGGCAACCGATTACGGCAGCCCCGACGGACGTGAGACGCGCGATGCAGAAAGTCGCGAGTCACTCCCACCGTTCACGATCATCATGCCGCCACCCAACGTCACCGGCGGTTTGCATGTAGGCCATGCGCTCTTCGTCACGCTCGAAGATCTGATGGTGCGCCGCGCGCGCATGCAGGGACGAGCCGCACTCTGGCTCCCTGGTGTGGATCACGCCTCCATCGCCGCCCAGTACGTGCTCGATCGAGTGGTCGAGAAGGAGGGGAGCAGCCGCGCCGAACTTGGGCGTGAGCGCTACCTCGAGCGCATGCACCGCTTCATGGACGAGACGCGGGACACCATCCTCGCGCAGTTCCAGCGCCTCGGCGCCTCGGCCGACTGGAGCCGCACCCGCTTCACCATGGATGACGTCTCGAGCCGCGCCGTCCGCACCGCCTTCGCCACCCTCTACGAGCGCGGCCTTGCCTATCGCGGTGAGGCGCTCGTCAACTGGTGCCCCGGCTGCAAGACGAGCGTCTCTGACCTTGAGTCGGTGGCGACCGAAGAGCAGGGGAGCATCTGGGAGATTCGCTACCCACTAGAGGGAGGCGACGCCACCAGCGGCGTTGTTGTGGCAACGACACGACCAGAGACACTCCTTGGCGACACGGGCGTCGCGGTGCACCCTGACGATCCGCGCTACACCGCACTCGTTGGGAAGCGCGTGATGGTGCCGTTTGTGAACCGCGCCGTTCCGGTGGTTGCCGATGCGTTTGTGGAGATGAGCTTCGGCACGGGCGCGGTCAAGGTCACACCCGCCCACGATCCGAACGACCGCGAGGTTGGCCTCCGCCACAACCTGCCAGCGCCGACCATTCTCGATGAGTCCGCGCGCATCATTGCCGACGCCCCAGCGCCATTTGCTGGCATGGATCGCTTCAAGGCGCGCAAGGCGATCGTCGCTGCGCTCGAGGAGCTCGGCCTTCTGGTGTCGGTCAAGCCGCACACTGCGAATCCGGCGCGCTGCCAGCGCAGTAACGACATCTTGGAGCCGCGCCTGCGCACCCAGTGGTTCATTCGTGCCAAGCCGCTCGCCGAGAAGGCGCTCGCCGCAACGCGCTCAGGCGCAACACAGATTGTTCCGGCGCACTTTGAGAAGACGTGGGAGCACTGGCTTACCGAGATCCGTGATTGGAATGTGAGCCGGCAACTCTGGTGGGGGCATCGCATTCCTGCCTGGTACTGCGCCGACGGGCACATCACCGTGACCGATCGCGAAGAGGGACCAGTCGGCTGCGGCACCTGCGGCGCCGAGTCGAACACGTTGCAGCAGGAGAGCGACATCTTTGACACCTGGTTCAGCAGCGGCCTCTGGCCATTCAGCACACTCGGCTGGCCCGACAAGACGCCAGACCTTGCCCGCTACTACCCGTCGCAGGTGATGGAGACTGGACACGACATCCTCTTCTTCTGGGTTGCGCGCATGATGATGCTTGGCATTGAGCTGATGGGCACACCGCCATTTGAGACGATCTATTTGCACGGCATGGTGCGCGATCTTGAAGGGCAGAAGATGTCCAAGACAAAGGGGAACGTGGTGGACCCACTCTCCGTGATTGATGAGATCGGTGCCGACGCGCTGCGCTTCGCGCTTGTCTCCGGCACCGCACCGGGTGCCGACCAGCGCCTCTCGCCAGAGAAGCTCGAGAACGCGCGCAACTTCATGAACAAGCTCTGGAACGCCGCGCGCTACGTGCTTGGTGCGCGACCCGTTGAGGCAACCGGCGACCGGCCGACTGCAGCCGAGGCGCACGCAGCGGCAGCGGAGTTCGGCACCTGGATGGCGACGCGCCTCAGTGCGGCAACCGATGATGTGGATCGTGCGCTTGGGCAGTACGGATTCTCTGAGGCGGCGCAGCGGGTGTACGACGCCATCTGGGCGGAGTACTGCGACCAGGCAATTGAGATTGCGAAGGTGACACTCGCCGACGAGACGCGACCGGCCGCGGAGCGCACCGCCGTCTGGTGGACGCTCGTGGATGCGCTCGATGATCTCTTGCGCCTGCTGCACCCTATTGCGCCATTCATTACGGAAGGGATCTGGGAGGCGCTCCCACGACGTGCAAACGACCCAGGACTCTTGGCAACCGCGGCGTGGCCGGCCCGTCACGCCGCAGCAACGTCGGCGGCAAGCAGCATTGACCAGTGGCTTGACCTGGTGCGCGAAGTGCGCGCAGCGCGTACCACTGCAAAGCTCCCCGCCGGCGCGTGGATTCCGCTGACCGTTGCCGCGCCGTCACACCTCGAGGCATCGGGCGAAGGGTTGCGATCCGCCATTGAGCGGCTGGCGCGCGTGCGCCCGCTCACCATTCAGGCAGCGCTCCCAACTGAGGGCGACGGTCTCCTCGTTGTGGCGGGCACCCTCACCGCGCGACTGGAGCCGCCACAGGCTGACGCGGCGACACTTGATGCTGATCGCGCCCGACGCGAGAAAGACCTCGCCGCAGCACAGGCCCAACTCGCCGCCGCTGAGGCTCGCCTCGCCGATCCGTCGTTTACTGGGAAGGCGCCGGCCGCCGTGGTCGCCGGGGCAGAGCGCCGCGTTGCCGAACTGCGCGATGAGATCGCCCGACTCGAGCGAGGCTCCTAATGCCGTTCTACGACTACCTCTGCGCGAAGTGCGGCGCCACCGTTGAGGTGCTGCACGGCATTGATGAGCAGCAGGCTCGA
>CAJABS010000055.1 GCA_903938075.1 uncultured Chloroflexota bacterium
GCTACGTACCGTGGCACCGTGAAGGTGGCCCCAGGCGCAACCGGCGTCACGACCAGCGTCCGTTGCGACGCGCTCATCCTTGACGAGGGGAGTCGCTCCGAGACGTATCCATACATCGACATTCAAGAGGACGACACCTCGATGAGTCACGAGGCCACCGTTGGTCGCGTCTCCGACGATCAGATCTTCTATCTGATGAGCCGCGGCATGACCGAGAACGAGGCAACGAACCTCATCGTCCAGGGCTTCCTTGAGGTCTTCACCAAGGAGCTCCCGATGGAGTATGCACTTGAGTTCAATCGCCTGATCCGCCTGGAGATGGAGGGGGCGCTCGGGTGAGTGCCGCCACGCCCGCCCGGCGTGGGCTTGCCGATCTTCCGCTCGGCTGGGCGACAGAGGGAGAGGTTGCACGACTCACGGGAATCCTTGGAGGCGGCGACGCTCGTGCAGCGGCACACGCGGCGTTTCATGCGCTCCCGACTGAGTCCAACCTCCTCTTCACCGGCTACGTTGACCTTCGGAGCGCGGAGCTTCAGGAGTCCACGCTGCTCACCCCGCCTGCAACGATCGGCGAGCTGCCAGCAAGCGATCTCCCCGATGGAGCGGCGGCACTGATCCACATCTCGGCGCGCGGCGTCGCCACACATCTCGGCGCAGAGGCACGCGCCGCAGGCCTCACCGTTGAGCCGCTCGCGGGGGAGACGCCACTCGCCGGTGCCGAGGGCGACCGCATGACCGCTCTGATCGGTGCTTACTGGGGGAGTGGCATTCAGATCACGTTGGCGCGCGGTGCAATCGCAGCCCCAATCGTGATCAAAGTCGAGTCACCCGCACAGGGTGAGGCGCTCATGACACGGATCGCCGTAACGCTCGGCGAGAACACGAGTGCAACGATCAGCGAAGAGGTGATCGGTAGCAGCGCCGTAAGCAACACGCGCACCGGCGCCACAGCAGGCGCACTCCTCGCAACCACGAGTGAGGTGACGCTCGGCAAGGGTGCGAAGCTCCGCCTCGCCTCCATCCAGGAACTTCCTGAAGATGTTGTCTACCTTCCAGTGCGCCGCCACGATTTTGGCGCGAACGCTGAACTGCAGGTCGCGGCGGCACAGATTGGCGCGCGACTTGTGCGCGGTCGCATTGATCATCAGCTCACAGGGAACGGATCAAAGGTTCGCCAGGTGGAGGTTCTCTTCGCTGGCGGCGAGCAGTTGCATGATCTGACCACGTACAGCCTGCACGCTGGTGAGAAGACGGTGGGGGACCTCCTTGCCAAGGGGATCTTTGCGGGGAAGGCGCGCGGATTTGTAAAGGGCGTCACCACGATCCCGCGATCTGGACGAGGTACCAACTCCTATCTTGGCGAATTCGGCATGCTCCTCTCGAAGACTGCACGCAGCGTGGCCATCCCATCACTCTGGATTGACCAGCCAGACTGCGAGCGCGCGGCGCACGGCAGCTCCGTGGGCCCAATTGATCAGAACCAGATCTTCTACCTGCGCACCCGCGGGCTCACTGAAGCCGAGGCGCGGCGCACCATTGTCATGGGCTACCTCGAACCGGTCGTCGCCGCCCTCCCGCTCGAAGAGGAGGCCGACCGACTTCGCGAGGTGCTCGCCACAAAGCTTGACTCCGCCTTCGCCGCGCAGTCAGCGGCCGCCGCCTCCGCGGCATAACCTCTCTCACGTGCCGAGCGAACGACTCTTCCCCGCATCCGAACTCCCCGACGGCACCGCGCGCCTCGCCTGGCCGAACGGCAAGGCGATCCTTGTGGTCAACCGAGGCGGAACCTTCTACGCCGTGGACGGCGTCTGCACGCATGAGTACTGCGAGCTTGATCGCGGCTTCGTTGCCCCCGCTGGCGCCGTCACCCCAACGATCACCTGCCCGCTTCACCTTTCGCGATTTGACCTGCTGACTGGCGCGCCGTTGGATCCGCCAGCAGAGGAACCGCTCACCGTGCACACGGTGAGCGTTGATGCAGAGGGGTGGGTACTTCTCGAGCTCGCCTAGCCTGACAGGCTAGGATTGCCTCGACGCGCTGCACTTGATGTGGCGAGAGGGAGGGGCCATGCAAGAGATCAAAGACCGCGCCGCAAGCCTTGCCGGGCTCGCCCTTGAGCGCGATGCGATCTATCTGTATGACCGACTCGCAGCGATCGAGAAGGATCCACA
>CAJABS010000056.1 GCA_903938075.1 uncultured Chloroflexota bacterium
CTGGGATAGCGGCCCAACGATCTTTACCCTCCCCGAACTCTTCGACCAGCTCTGGAGCGCCGCGGGCGCAACGCGCAGCGACGATCTCACGCTGCTAAAAGTAGAGCCAGCGTCGCGCACCTTCTTCGCCGACGGCAGCGTGCTGGAAACATCGAGCGACCTCGGCAAACTCGCCGCAAGCTTCGGCGCGCTCGATCCGCGCGATGCGGCGGGGATCCCCGCCTTCATGCGCCGCGGTGAGAAGCTCTGGCGCGAACTAGATCAAACCTTCTTCCGTCAGTCGCTCAGCCCGCTCAGCCTGCTCGCGCCAATGTCGTGGCTCGCAGGGATTCGCCTCGATGCCGCAACGCCGTATAGCCGCCGCATCAACAGCACCTTCCACGATGAGCGCATTCGCCACGTGATGCGCTACAAGTCGATCTACTTGGGCTCAACACCGCAGAGCGTGCCGGGCGCATTCCTTTCGATTCCGTACATCGAGGCGAAGTTCGGCACCTGGCATCCGCAAGGGGGCATGCATGAGGCACCCCTCGCCATGGAGCGGCTCGCCCGCCGCCTTGGCGTGGAGTTCCGCTACGGCACCGATGCGATCGGCAGCATCATCAGCAAGAAACGCATCAGCGCGCTGCGCGTTGCCCCACGCAGCGACAGCCGCGCACTCGGCAGTGGCCCCGCCGCACCGAACCAGCCGGGCGAGGAGCGCCTCGAGGCCGATGCGGTGCTCTTCAACGCCGACATCGTGCATGCCCATCGCGACCTGATCGGCGACGAGCACCTCGGCCTCATCAGCCGCCGACGCTTCAAGCACATCACTCCGTCGTCAAGCGCCTACATCCTGCACCTGGGGGTGAAGCGCACCTTCCCCGACCTCGCCCACCACACCGTCTGGCACCCCGAGAACCCGAACGAGGAGCTCGATCGCATCATCGACTCGCCCGTACCGAGCGGCGACCCAACCCTCTACATCCAGCACGTTGCCGCCACCGACCCAACCGCGAAGCTCGACGGCCGCAGCGCCCTCTATGTGCTGACCCCAGTGCCGCCGCTCAAGGATCGCAACTGGTGGGCAGAGCATCGCGACGAGTACCGCGCCGCCACGATCAAGCGCGTCTGCGAGCGCACTGGCCTGAAGCCCGAAGAGATTGAAGAGGTCGCCGATTGGACGCCGCTCGAATTCGAGAACGAGCAGCGCTGCCACGACGGCTCGATCTTTGCCCTTGCGGCGAGCTTCTTCCAGAGTGCCTACTTCCGCCCAGCGAATCGCTCCAGCGACCTACGCAACGCCTACTTCGCCGGTGGTGGCACCCAACCAGGCGGCGGCATCCCGCTGGTCATGCTCTCGGGCTATATCGCCAGCCGCCAGATCCTGCGCGATCTTGGCTACACGCTGCCCCCCAGCGAAGCGGGGCACATCGCCTAATCCCCCAGCAAACAAAAGAGCCGACCCCCGAAGGGGCCGGCTCTCTCGTCACCCGTGCGGGTGAGCGCTTGACTCAGACGGCGATGATGCCGAGCTTCACCAAGAAGTACACGAGGAACGCGGCAATGGAGACCCAGAAGAGGGGCTTCACGTCGCGGGCCTTCCCTGACGTCACCTTCAAGATGGCGTAGGTAATGAACCCAACACCGATACCATCGGTGATCGAGTACGAGAGCGGCATCACGATCAACGTTGCGAGCACTGGGAAGCCGTCCACGGCGTCCTTCCACTGCACATCGCGAATCGCCTCAAACATGAGGTAGCCAATGATCACGAGCGCTGGTGCCGTCGCCGC
>CAJABS010000057.1 GCA_903938075.1 uncultured Chloroflexota bacterium
ATCATCTGCCCGACAGGTGAATCTGCAAGGTGGGATCTGTTAAAGAGTTCGCAATGAATCCCTGCGCGGGGGCACATGCCCGCCAGGGCTCGGCTACATCTCCTCGGGGGCGGAGATGCCGAGGAGGCGGAGTGAGGCGGAGAGGCTCGCCGCCGCTGCCGCCACGAGTCGTAGTCGCCCGGCCGATCGCTCAGGCGCCGCCGTGTCGATCACCTTCGCATCGCGGTAGAAGGCAGAGAAGGCGGTCGCAAGCTCCGTCGCGTAGGTCGTCACCCCTTGCGTCTCGTGATGCGTGGCGGAATCCTCAACCACCTCCGGGAGGCGCACGATCGCGCGCGCCAGTTTTGCCTCTGGTGAGGTGTGGTCATCAAGCAGGCCCTCAATCGCATCAGCGGGCGTCAGTGACTCAGCGGCCGCCTTGCGCAGAATTGAACGCATTCGTGCATGCGCGTACTGCGCGTAGTAGACAGGGTTGTCGCTGCTCTTCGCCTTCGCCGCCTCAATGTCAAAGTCAATCGCCGTCGTCGCGCTGCGCGATGCAAAGTACCAACGCGCTGCATCAACACCGATCTCTTCAAGAAGCTCATCCAACGTAATGAATGTTCCGGCGCGCTTTGACATGCTCATCTCAACGCCATCGCGAACGAATCGCACCCAAGCGACAAGCAGCATCTCAACAGACTCCTTGTTGAATCCGAGCGCCTCGCCAGCATTGCGCAGACGGGCAACGGTGCCGTGATGATCCTGCCCCCACACGTAGATCAGTCGATCATGGCCGCGTGAGAACTTCTCAACGATGTAGCCGAGGTCGGAACCGAAATAGGTGTATGCGCCACTTGACTTTCGAATGACGCGATCTTTGTCGTCGCCGAACGCTGTGCTCTTAAACCAGAGTGCACCTTCGCGCTCTTCAAGCCAGTTCCCTTCACGCAGCTTGCCAATCGCGCGATCAACAAACCCTTCGGTGTAGAGACTTCCTTCAGATCGCCACACATCAAACTCAACACCGAGCACCGCTAGTGACGATTCAATGCCCGCGCGGATGCGCTCTGAGGCCCAGCGACCAATCACTGCGATCTCGTCATCGGCGATCGTGCCGTCGTATCCTTCCGCATCAATCTCGCCACTGCGCTTTGGCGCAGCGGCGGCGCGCGTCGCAACATCGGCTGGAATCACCGCTGCAAGTTCTGCAACGTAGTCGCCCTTGTAGCCGTTCTCGGCAACGGTGACACCATCGCGTAGGGCGATGACGCTCTCGCCAAGTCGGCGAACCTGCTCGCCAAAGTCATTGAAGTAGTACTCGCGGGTAACCTGCTGACCTGCAGCTTCAAGAACGCGCGACAGTAGATCACCAACAAATGCGCCGCGCGCATTCCCGACCGTGAGTGGTCCGGTTGGATTCGCCGAGACGAACTCAACGTTGACGCGGTAAGCCGGCGCTCCCGCCGCAACAGCGAGGTGTCCCCATGCGAGCGGCGCGCGAACAATGGCGTCGAGGTGATCAGCAAGAAGGCCCGCACGGAGTCGCAGATTCAAGAATCCTGGCCCCGCAACTTCCGCGTGCGCGATTGGTCCAAGTGCGCCACTTCCACCATGCATGCGCTCTGATGCTTCGGCGGTGAGCTCTGCCGCGATCGCGGCGGCAATCTGCGCGGGGGCACGCTTCAGGATCTTGCTCCCCTTCATGGCGATGTTTGAGGCGTAGTCGCCGTGATCGCGATTCCCAGGGATCTCAACCTCAATGCTGGCAACGAGTGTGTCGAGTGCGGCGGCGTCGTCAGGTGTGGGGAGGGCGCCGCTTGCTACGGCGCGTCGCACGGCGCGTGCCACTGCGTCGCGCACGGTATGGCGGAGCGGGAGCCCGAGCAGGGGGTCACGCGGCAGCGCAGCGGAACGAGAGGCTGGTGCAGACGGAGTGCTCATGGCTGAATCGTAGCCGCGAACTCTGGCACGATGGCGCCATGACATCTGAGACGGCCCCAGCAGGCACCCCGCCCACGCGCCCACCAGAGGGGGCGGAACTGGTGACGCCAGTCACCCGCGGGCAGATCGCGCGGGTCGGGCTCATCCTCCTCGTCACCTTCCTCGTTGGCGCGCTGCTCCTGCGCCTGCAGGCAGATCGAATTCGCGAACTTGACCTTCCGCTTCCGGCCGGTTGGGTGGCGGTGAGCGCTGACACCGTACTAGCAGGGATCTCGCCGCAGAGTGCCGTTCGCGCCGCTCGTTCGGCTGATGCGCCCGTTGGCGCAACGCCGCGGGTGCGCTTGATTACGCTCAGCAGCGGCGGTACAGATGCGCCGAACCTGAAGGGCACCTTCTGGCTCATCGTCACGGACGACATTCGCCCTTCGATGGAGATCCCGGCTGGTGATGCGATGGATGTGATTCGGGCGTACGTGCTGATTGATCAAGCTGGTCGCGTCGCACTTGCGGTAGAGCGCGGGTTTGCCGATACCGATCCAACGTTGCCGCCAGACTGATCCGCGCGAACTAGATCTCGAAGCGATCCCCTTCGCGCACCGCAACGATCTCACCAGAAAACTCTGTCGCTGCCGCGCGCACGGCCTCCGCTGGATCAACCTCTGCACCGAAGTGCGTGAGCAGAAGTTTTGTAGCGCCAGCAGATGCTGCAGCTTTTCCCGCGCCGTACGCGGTGACATGTGTGTCGTCCTCACGCCACTGCGCCGCACCACCAGCCGCCTCACAAAGAAGCGTGTCACCAGGCCGCACAATCGCCGCAAGGTCCTCCCAGTGCGAAACGTCGCCTGAGTAGGTCAGCCCAGATTGATCAGGCAACGCAACGCGCAGTGCATACGACTCGCCGGTGTGGCGAACGCGCGTGCTCTGCACCGTCAAACTCCCCACAGGAAGAACACGGCCACCACCAAGTGGCGGAAGTGCTGCATCGCTCCGCCACGTTGAAAAAGCAAATGGCTGCAACGAATTATGCGCACCTGCAGCCTGTTCCTCTGGCGTTCGATCATCAAGCAGCGTTGCAAGTCGTGGCGCGAGGCCACTCGGGCTAATCACCGCAACACTGCGCGCATCAGCTCCCATCTTGTTGCCATGCACGAGCGCGTGTCGCAGAGCGGCAAGGTCAACCCAGTGATCAGGATGCAGATGCGAGATCGCTACTGCACTGATCTGCGGGAGTGCACTAATGCCAATCTGCGCTGCAAGTGGCGCGTACGTGCCGTGACCTAGATCGAGAACGAGTGTTGTGGCGCCATGTTGCACCAGGTATCCCGACGCGCGCGAGCCGTCGTGTGCGCGGTACGCGCCCGCTGATCCGAGAACGGTCAGCGTTAGCGAGTTGGAATCGGCCACTGCTCACCCGCAGACTTCCAACGTTTGGTCGCCAACTCTTCGAACCCTGCATCGAGGAGTAGTTCACGTGCGCGATCAAAGTTCATCGCGAACCAATCAGGTTGATGTGCATCGGAGCCGGTGACGATGTATTCGCCGCCGAGCTCGCGATAGCGGTGCACCGCTTGGGGGAGCGGATACGGAATCGCGGTTCGCTGTCGCCAGCCTGAGGTGTTGATCTCTAGCGCAGTCCCGGTTTCAATCAGCGCCTTCAGCACCGGCTCATACAGATCAGGCGCCGCCTCAAATGCCGGCGTGTCGATATGTGGGTGCACGTACTTCCGTACGTAGTCCATGTGGCCAACGATGTCGAAGAGCCCGCTCTCGATGCCCGCCTGCACTTCGGCAAAGTACGGAGCTGTGTCGTGCACATCGTGCCCCGCCCAGTTCGCCGCAAGGGCGCGCTTGAACGGCGAGTCAATCCCGGGGTGCACGCTGCCGATCGTGAGGTCGTACTGGTTGGTGCGCAGGTGCTCGCGAATCTCCGCCTCGTACTGCCGCTCGTAGGAGATCTCCACGCCGAGCAGGATGTCGAGGCGATCGCCAAACTCCCGCCGTAGCGCTTCGACCGCCTCCACACGCTGCTGATGGGGGGCTAGGGTCGCCCCCACCTCACGGGGGTCAAAGTCGAGATGGTCGGTCAGCGCAATCCGCGACATCCCCAAGGCGATCGCCAGAGCGGGGTAGACGTCGAGCGGCACCTCCGAGTCCGGGGAGAGGAGGGTGTGTAGGTGTACGTCGAGGGGGGAGTCGAAGGTCCCCGAGAGGGCCAGCTCTGGGCGGCGATCGCGGTCGCCGATCCGGCGAATTGGGGCGGGGCTCACTGCTCGTTCAGCCAGGCGCGGGCGGCGGTCCCCCGCAAGCCACGAATCAGGAGGAGGGCCAGGGCAACGAAGGGGAGGCCGGGGAGCCAGTTGCCCAGGGTGAGGGCAACCAGGGGGGCTGCGGGGATCAGGATCGTGCTCAGGCCGAGGGCGAAGCCCCGCCCCGCCTCCTTCCGCTGCCAGACGAGGGTGATGGTGAAGATGCAGGCGGCGATCAGGGCCATCCAGACCACCCCCTGCAGGGTGACGGGGGCGGCGGTCGCCTGCTCCACGATTGGGCCGAGCGTGAGCCCCAGGCCCACCAGCAGGAGGAGGGCGTAGGCGAGGAAGGCAGCGACGGCAATTGGCATGTGCTCAGGATGCCACGGTCGCCCCATCTGCACCCGTCAGCCACGACGTGAGGCTCCCCCATACCTCACCCCTAATGGGGGGTGGGAACCACATTGACGCAGGAGCGTGGAGAGCCCTACCCTTACCGCACCACTGGGTCGCCCGGCGACCCTGAACTATGTCGGCGCCAGCAGATGTTGGCGCCCTACGCGTCGCCTCGCTGGTGGGGAGGCAACGCAAGAAGGAGGACTAACGCATGGCGCGAAAGAATTGGAAGCTTGCTGCAGTCGCAGCGATGCTCGCCGTCGTGGCCACTGCCTGTGGGAGCAATACCCCATCGGCAGACGGTCTCGAAGGCGAAGTAACGCTTTGGCACGCTTACGGCTCGTCCGGCGGCTCGGCTGAAGGCACCGCCTTCGCCGCACAGCTCGCCAAGTTCGAGGCGGAGTTCCCAAAGATCAAGATCAACGCCGTTGAGGTGCCGTTCGGCGACATCTTCACGAAGTTCAAGACAGAGGCTGCCGCCGGCGGCGGACCAGACCTCTTCATTGCTCCGAACGATGAGCTTGGCAACCTGGTTACGGCCGGTCTGCTCGAGCCAATCACGGACACGACGGACCTCGGAACGGTTTCGCAGCAGGCCCTTGATGGTTCAACCATCGGCGGCAAGCTCTACCTCGTTCCTGAGAGCCTGAAGGCAGTCGTCATGTTCTATGACTCTGCAAAGATCACGACCCCGCCAGCAACCGCTGCGGAGTTCAAGGATTACGTTGACAACGGCGGCAAGGTTGCCGTTCCGTCCGGCGTGTATCACGTCTGGGGCTGGTACAAGGCCTTCGGCGGTTCGATCTTTGACAGCACC
>CAJABS010000058.1 GCA_903938075.1 uncultured Chloroflexota bacterium
CGCGCCCAAGCGAACGGATCGCGCCAGCACGAGCGCTCGTGAATGGCGCGCCTACTCGCTGCGCACGGTGGCGGATCACATCGAGTGCGCCGCCTCGTTCGCTCGCACCGATAACGGCGCGATTGCCGCGCACGATGATCGCCGCCTTCTCTTTGGCGATTGCCTCGATGGTGTCGCCGAGGTACTGCTGATGATCTAAGCCCACATTGGTCACGACGGCGACTCCGCCATCCCACGCATGCGTTGCATCAAGCCGTCCACCAAGGCCCACCTCAACGATCGCCGTGGCGATCTCTTCCTGGCGGAGTGCTTCAAAGATGGCGCCGACGAGGATCTCAAACTCGGTGGCTGGACCAACGCGCTCTTCAATCTGGTCAGCAGCATCAAGGGCGCGCGCCACCGCCTGGGCGAAGGGGAGTGGGGCGAGTGGCTGCCCATCGATCTGCACTCGCTCGCGGTAACTGACCAGGTGCGGCTTCGGGGTGGTGGCGTGGCGAATCCCCGCCGCACGAAGCGCTGCTGAGACGAGGGCGACGACGCTCCCCTTGCCATTCGTTCCGGCGACCAGAGCGCCGCGAGCCCCCGTTTCGGGCGAGCCGAGAGCGCGCAGGAGGGCCTTGGATCGCCCCAGTCCCATGCGGATGCCAAAGCGTCCGCGCGACTCTAGCGCGACCAGTGCGGCTCGCCATGCATCGGGGCCACGCCCCTCAGCAACAGCACGAACGACCTCGGCGCGTGCGCGCGCGACGCGATCGCGCATCTCGAGGATCAGCTGCGGGTCACTCGGTTGATCGGGCATCGTTGGAGCGTAGCGGTCTCGGCGCGCTGCGTGCGAGAATCGCTCTATGGGACTCTTCCGTCGATCGAGTTCAAAGCCACCGCGGCGCGGCCTCCCCGGCCGATCCGAGGGGTACACGCCTCCCTATCAAGTTGACTCCGCATCCCAGCGATCAAGGGCTACATCGCGCAGTGTTGGCGGAACCATCGCCACCGCCCTCTCCACGTTCATCACCCTCTTCGTGATTGCAGGGGCAATCGGCCTTGCGGCTGTCGCACTTCCGTTCATCACCTCCATAGGTGCCAGCGGTTCGCCCACACCGACACCAACCTCGCTCGAACCGGGACGGCCAACTCTCACTGAGCCGAGTGAGCCGATCACCGCTGCCGCAACGATCACCATTAGTGGCACCCTGCCGCAGGATCTACTCGAGAAGAGTGACGCCATCATTCGCATCATCATCACGCGAGAAGATGGTTCCGTCATCACCGGCGCTGAGATTTCTATGCCAAAGACAGCTGGGTTCGACATCGCAAAGATTCCTCTCTCTGCTGGTAGCAACGTGATTGAGGCGGTCGTTGTGGTGAACGGCGTTGAGGGGGGCCGATCTGCCTCAATTACGGTCGTTCGAGATACCACTTCGCCAGCACTGACCATCACCACGCCGACCCCAGGCGACATCATGAACGGCGACTCCGTCACTGTCACCGGAAAGACCGACAAGGACATTGATGTTCAGGTGCGCAACGAGACGACAGGAACGATTGAGAGCGGACGATCAACAGCCAAAGGCGCATTTTCAATTGGTATCACCCTTCGCAACGGCACGAACTTGCTAACGATCACGGCGACGGATGGGGCAGGTAATCAGACAGCAAAGAGCGTTGAGATCTCTACTAGTGCTTCAGTCGGTCGAATCTCCATCATCTTGAACCCAGGAACAATCATCTTGAGCAGCAGGAAAGACTTCCTCATCACCTCGACTGCAACCGATTCAACTGGTGCGCCCGCTGCGAACGTTCAAGTGTGCATGTATGTCAGCGCTCCTGGTGCAACGCCAAGCACGCCTGTGTGCGTAACCTCTGATGTCAATGGGCGAGCTTCGTGGACCTATGCTCTTCCAAACAATTTCAACACCGAGGGGAATGGCTTCGTCACTGTGTCATACGAGCTCAGTGTTGGAGATCCACTCGTAGAGACACAGAACTTCCGCGTCTATCGGGTGAAGCCGTGAGTGCTGCTCCAGCTCTCACCTGGCGCTGCCCAACGTGTAGCGCAATTCAAGAGGAGTCCGGCCAGTGCTGGGTGTGCAAAACACCGACAGCTTCGTGTGGAAGCTGCCGGCATATGCGCCGCTCCGTTATTGGCAAAGTCTCGTACTGCGGCATCGACAAGAAGCGCCGCCTTGTTGCCGAGAGTGACGTGAGAGAGTGCTGGACGGCACCAGTGCCGCTACAGGCTGCAGCACAACTAGAGCGTGGTGTTGATGGGACGCTCCCCGATCGCCCTCGACTCAGCTGGGCGAGTGGTGGGCTCTGGGAGGGGCTAGAGGCCTAGGCTCCCTACGGGGTGCAGCCGGCGAGCAACGTCCCCGCGGGCACGCTCGATACGATCGCAATCTCGCTCCCAGGCTCAACGAGCACTCCCGCAAGCGGCGAGAAGGTGTCAATGAGATCCGCATCGTCTAGGAGCGCTGATGGCGCGTCTAGCGAGAGGCCGAGCGTTGACAGGAGCACTGCTGCGTCTGCAATGCTCGAACAGCGCAGATCTGGCACTTGTGGCCAATCCGCACCGCTCGCGCTTGGTGACGGGCTCGGCGAAGGCTCTGGCCCCAGCGAGACCACAAGATCAACCGCCGTGCCGCTTGAAACCTGCACACCAGGGCGTGGGTTCTGTTGGATCAACTCACCAGCAGGAGCGGTGTCTGAGTACTCAGAGAAGGTCGCGCCGCGCACAAGCTTTGCCGTAGCGAGCGCAGCGATTCCATCCGCCTCACTCAGCCCGCGAATATCAGGGACCACCACAAACCCGCTCCCAGCCACAACGCGAACCTCGATGATGGTGTTGAGCGGCACCAGCGTCTCGCTTCCGGGCGACTGCGACAGGATCGTGTCGACGGGCTGGTCTGACGAGGTCACCCGTTCCACCACCTGCACGCGAAGGCCAAGCCCCTCGGCGATCGGAATTGCTTCGGCCAAGGTCAGGGTGCTGAGATTTGGAACCTTCACGTTGTTGTCTGGGCCTGTCCCGGCAGTAAAGATTCGAAGCGCCAAGATCACACCGCCAACGAGCAGGAGCGCCGTGAGGGCGACACCGCCGATTGCCAGAAGCATGGAGCGCGTCGTCATCGTGTCGTCCGAATCAGCGGGCTGATCGCCGCCGACGTCGTTCGGATCTGGAAGCATCTCCGGCTCACCTGGTCCCGCCTCTGCGGCAACTCGGGCGACCCGCGTTCCAGCAAGCGCACGCGGTGCGCCAGCGGCTGGGCCGACCGGTCGCGATGGGACGGCGGTGCGATTCGCCTGCACCACATACGTCTCAAGGGCATCTGCCGCGGCGGTTGCATTCATATACCGTTCGTTCGGCTTCGGTGCCAACAGGCGCATCGTGATGAGATCAAGCTCTGGGGAGATGTCGGGTCGCAGTTCACGGGGCGATGGGGCGGGCGACTGACCGCGTCGCTCCTTCAGCTCTGCGCCGCTCAAGCGGTCAAATGGACGATGCCCCGTCAGAAGTTCAAACAGGACCACGCCGAGACCGAAGAGATCTGATGATGCAGACTGCGGACTCCCCGCCAAAACCTCAGGTGCGAGATAGCCAACAGACCCTTCTGGGCGCTGACCGTTGCGCGCAGCCGCTTCGCTTCCGTCAACCTCATGCATCGCCTGTGCAATACCGAAGTCGGCGATCTGCGCACGCCCCTCCCTGCTGATCAGAATGTTGCGCGAAGAGACGTCGCGATGAATGATGCCGCGCACATGTGCGGCGGCGAGCCCGCGTGCAACCTGTGCAGCAACCGCTGCAGCGCGGCGTGGCACGAGTGGACCAACGCGACGCAACATGGAGGCGAGATCCTCGCCGTCAACAAACTCCATCACGATGGCTGGTGATTCACCCTCTGGTGCAACGTCAAACACGGCGGCAACGTTTGGGTGCGCAACGATGGCGGCGGCCCTGCCCTCGGCTCGGAAGCGATCAGCGGCAGCGGCAGATGTTGCGAGTGGTGCGCGGAGCACCTTAACGGCCACGTCGCGGCCAAGCGCCTCATCGGTTGCACGGAAGACGAGTGCCGCCGCCCCTTCGCCAATCAGCTCCTGGAGTCGATACCGTCCGGCAACAACGTCGCCAGGCTTCAGCGTTCGCTCGTCACGCTCTGATGGTGTCATGTAGGGCGCTCGCTCTCAGTGGCAACAGTTTTACGAACAATTGGTCCATAGACTGGATGATCGAGCGCAACATGCAGGTTCGCACGGAGCCAACCCTCTGGCGAACCGACGTCATATCGCGTTCCAGAGAAGTGCCGGGCGACGACGGGCTGCTCTTGCGCCAACGTGTGAATGGCGTCCGTTAGCTGGATCTCACCGTTAACCCCATGGGTTGTCTGCTCTAGACGCTCAAAGATTTTCGGACTCAAGATGTACCGGCCGACAACAGCAAGGTCTGACGGCGCATTCGCTGCATCAGGCTTCTCTACGACGCCGCGAAGTGGAATGGTTCGCCCCTGATCGCTCGTTGGGAGCGTAGTGTCGGGATCAACGATGCCGTAGCGATGCGTCTCTGCTGGCGCAACGCGCATCACACCAACCACCGATGCCTGCGTGGCGACATATGCCTCGATCAGTTCGGCGAGGGCAGGGGTTGCGCCAAAGACGAGGTCGTCGGGGAGCATCACCGCAAATGGCTCATGGCCAACGGCGTCTTGGGCCATGAGCACGGCATGGCCGAGGCCGAGCTGCTCTTTCTGACGAATCGTCACGAGGTGCACCATATCGGCAACGGCACGCACGGCACGCAGGTGCTCAATGTCACCGCGCTGCTCAAGAACTGCCTCGAGGTCGGCCGAAATATCGAAGTGATCTTCGATCGCGCGCTTATGTTCGCTGGTGACAAGAATGACCCGCTCGATCCCTGAGGCAACCGCCTCTTCGATGGCGTACTGGATGGCGGGACGATCAACGATCGGCAGCAACTCTTTCGGGACGGCCTTCGTCGCCGGAAGGAACCGGGTGCCCCATCCGGCAACGGGGAGAACTGCGGTGCGGATCTTCATTGGGGCCTCCGTGCGGTGCTGGAGTTCAGGATACCAGTCACCCCTCGCGGCGAACCAACCTGAGCAGCGCCCGGACTGGTCGGCCAAGAAGCGGGAGGCGCACCTCGCGCGCCGCTTCCACACTTGCCAAGAACCCAGCGAGGAGGAGGATCGCCCCGATGAGCTTCCCCACCTGATACCCCTCGGTGGAGCCCGCGCGATTCAGCGTGTCGGTAAGGCTCGGCACGAAGGCGCCTAGTGCGATGAGCGCCGTTGCTGGAACACGACGATTGAGTGTTCCAGCGCGCCAGGCCCGCCAGGCGTCGGGAATACTGCGCACAAAGTTCACAGTGAGCGCCACAGGGGCGATCGCGAGATTGAAGAGCAGTTCATCACCACGCTGGTCTGGATCACTTGAGTATGGGAGCACGCGACGCTTTGGCATGAAAACGTAGATCGAGAAGAGGGCGCCCGTCAGCAGTGCTAGCCCGCCGCTCACATTGAGGATCGGTGTGAGAAGACGGAGTGAAGGCGGGAGTAGCAGTGCGATCGGCGCGCCGGTTGCGGGATCTGTCGCCCATCCAGGGGCTGGCAGATCGGCGATCACCACGAGTGGTACTGCAATCACACTCAGGGCTGCGGTCAGCGCGATTGCAATCCGCGCCCACCGGACGTCACCCATATACGAGAGCCAACCAATCGCAATCGCGGCACCCCAGGCGGTAAGCGCGTAGAGCAACGCGGTTGGTCCTGCCGATGGATCCTCGAGTCGGCGTGCAACCAGAATCGTAAAGAGGCCCGAGAGCGCGAGGCAGAGCGCATACCAGTATCCGAATCGTGTTTTTGCTAACAACAAAATGGTGCCGGCGCCGAGCCAGCCTGCGGTCCATACCGCGCCGAAGAGATACCAGACGCGGTAGATCGGTTCGCTCCAGCCGATAGCCGCGGCGAGCGCCTCAGCGCCTGCCGCAATAGAGAAGGCAATCGCGCCAACTCCCCACGCCAACTGATACGTGCCGCGACGCGTTCGATACTGATCAAAGAGAAGGGCGGCGAAGAGAAGGGCAAAGAGCGCGGTGAGCGCTGGGATGAGCGTTGTCACGCTGGTTCCGGCCTACGCCGGCAGGAACTCGTGAGCATCGTGATGCAGACCATCGCAGAGTCCGAGCTCAGCCCCAGCGCCCTGCGGCAGCCGGATCGGTCGCATGATCTCGCGCACGCCACTGCGACTGCAGCGGAGCCACCCACGTGCCGCCATCCAGCGCGACGGGCAGGCGGGGTCAGTGCAGAACTGGAATGGCCCAGGGTTGATAGGTGAGGCTTCACCAAACGAGGGGGCAACCTCGGTTGCGGTGGTGTCGAGCACGCTGATACGGAACGGGGTCCCTTCGATTTGTGCAGAGCAACCGTCGCAGCGCGCGGCACTATTCTCAGCGATGATTGTGGGGATGCGGATGCCGTTCACTTCCATAGTGCCTCTGATCGTACCCGAGCCCGCCGCGCCTTGGCGCCGCGCCCTGCCCATCACCCTCGTCGTGGCGCTGCTTGCCGCTGGGTGCGGGCCAGCGGGCGACCCGACAGACCCAGCCGCAGAGGTCAGGGGTGACGGGAAGCTGCAGGAGCTCTTGATCCGCCATGACTCTCGCGACCCTGCCTATCGCCTTGAGGGTGGTGCGGTGGAGGTTGGTGCGACGGTCGTCCTCCATGTGCGCACCGGAACCGACGACGCCGTCACCGTTGCGCTCTCGGTCGCCACGCCATTCGGTGGCTCCGCAACGAAGAGCCCCGCCACCCGTGTCGCGCGCGGCGTTCCCTGCTCCGAGGTCAACGAGAGTAATCGTGGGGCAAGCGCCGAACTCGCGACCCTCCTCGCCCCTGACCCCGTTCTTGATCCTGCGAACGAGCTCACGGAGGCTCGCTGCGATCTCTGGCAGGCCAGCATTGAGGTCGGTACAGAACCAACAGCCATCGGCTATCACTTTGTCATTGCCGACGGCTCCGCTGCGGTCAAGCTCTCTGATGACAACGTCAACGACCAGGGTCTTGGGAGCACATCAGTCGCCAACGTGGGTGGCGACTGGGCGATCGTTGTCTCACCAAAGGGGTTCACCGCCAGTCCACTCCTGAGTGGATCTGTTGTCTATCAGATCTTCCCCGACCGCTTTGCGAACGCCAACCCGCTGAACGATGGCGGCGCGCAGCCGCGCTACAAGGGAGTTGCCTCAATCATTCCGTGGAACACGATTCCCGCAACGCCGCCTAAAGGTGAAGATTTTTATGGTGGTGATCTAGATGGTATTCGCCTTCGACTTCCGCACCTCGTCTCCATCGGCGTAAACACGATCTACCTCAACCCGGTCTTTGATGCGAACTCTAACCATCGATATGACGGCAATGATTTCCTGCAGGTTGACGAACGACTTGGTGGAAACGCGGCGCTGCAACGCCTCTTGTCCGCCGCACAGAAGCTCAACATTGCCGTGATCCTTGATGGCGTCTTCAACCACGTCAGCTCCGATTCGCCAATCTTTGACCGCTACGGTCGATGGCCAACAGTCGGTGCCTGCGAGTCGGTTGACTCGCCGTATCGCGACTGGTTCATCTGGACGAAGGCGGCTGGCACACGAGGGCCATGCGCGGGTGCTTCTGGGCCGAACACCGCGGGCTATGTTGCCTGGGCGAACTACGACACGCTCCCTGTGCTCAACAAGAACAACGATGCAGTGCGCGCGCTGATCCTAGGTGACGCATCAGGAGCACCAGCGGCCACTCTCCTCGCCTCGCCGGCGGGTGACGCTGGTGTGGCGCGCTGGTGGCTGCAACAGGGCGTTGCTGGCTGGCGCCTCGACGTGATGCCTGACGGCAGCTTCCCTGATGGCTTCTGGCAGGAGTTCCGCGCTGCGCTTAAGGCCGCATCGCCGAATGCTCCGATCATTGGTGAGCTCTGGAATCGTCGTGATGCGCTGCGCCTCCTTCGTGGCGACGCCGCCGACGCCACGATGAACTATCGCTTCCGTGACGCAGTGCTCGCCTATCTCGGCGGAAAGCCTGAGGCGGGAGCAACCGACAGCACGAATCGCAGTGCAGTGCTCTTCATTCGAAAGTTGATGGGCATCGCAGAGGATTACCCAACCGCCGTCACTCTCGCGAATCTCACACTCCTTGATTCCCACGACACTTCACGATCACTTTGGGAGTTCACTCCCGGCGACGGTCGCGACGGCAAAGAGCTCGCCGAGAATCTCTCGGTCGGAAAGGCGCGTCAGCTGCTCGCCGCAACCATGCAATATCTGCTGCCTGGATCACCAACGGTCTACTACGGTGATGAAGTTGGTGTGAGCGGCGCAACAGATCCAGATGACCGTCGTACGTTCCCGATCTTGCCCACTGACCCACGTACCGCACGCCTCGACGGCAGTGGCTCTGGCGGACGACGACCAGTGCCGCTCCCAGATGCGCGGGCTGCCGACCTCTCAATGCTTGCCTGGTACCAGAGGCTCGCCGCCATCCGCGCCGCTCACCCCCACGTGCGCGGCGCGAGTGTTGACTGGCTCGCGGTTGGTGCGAACGGTGCAACCAGTCGCACCATGCTCTTCTCACGCCGCGCCGCCGGAGTCGTTGGCGAGATCGCCCAGCTCAGCACCCCCGGCTCCTGGGCCGTTGGCGACCTCTTGGTGGCGGTGAACGCCGGTGGCGGCAGCGAGCGCCTCACGTTCAATCTTGGCGCTGGTGTCAACATCCGCGAGGTCGCTCGGTCGAGCGGCGCAGTAGGGGGTGGCGACCTCACCACCGGGGTCGAGGTGCCAGCGCGCACCACAATCATCTGGGAGGTCGTACCCTAGACCCATGAGGAGCCTGCCGCGATGAGTGCACCAGCCAGATTGCGTAACCGCCTGCGTGGCGTTGTCTCACTCGGCACCTTCGTCGCCGTTGTGGTGGCGGTGGGTGTCTCGCTCCTCTATCTCGCCTGGGTCGCCACGATCCGCAACTCTGACCAGATCGGCGAACTGTCGGTGGGCACCTTCGTGGTTGGCCTCTCCTGTGGGTTCGCATCGGTGATGCTCACGATCAGCATGATTCGCGCAATTCGTAGCGCCCGCGATGGCCGAGCGATGCTCGCCGCCCTCCTTGCCGGCGGGTTCGCCATCGCCGCTGGACTTGCCCTCGGCGCCTCAGACATCCTCGGCAAGCTCGCCTCCTAGGGGCGGAGCCCCAAGAGCGGTGCTACGCTGCGATCCGCGCGCCCCTGTCGTCTAGAGGCCTAGGACGCCACCCTTTCAAGGTGGAGATCACGGGTTCGAATCCCGTCGGGGGTACCACCCCACCGCGCGACTCCCTCGATCAACGGAGCTGAAAGATCGCTCCGCTTACGGGTGGCAGATCAATCTCCAGGGCGCCGTCACCAAGCAGCGACGCCGTGCCAGTGACCCCCTCCCAGTCGAGCCGCGCAACGCTGCTCACCCCATCGAGGCGCAGCTGCACACGCGCGGGGCTCTCGCCTGTGTTGGTCGCTACCAAGAGGCGGGGGGCCGCCTCCGGTGCCAGTTGGAGTGGTTCACCTTCAAAGCCGACCGGATCCGCGCTTCGCTCAAGAACCAGCACTGGCCCTTCGGCATGCGCCACGCGCAGGGCCCCAGAGCGGAGCACGGCATGTTCATGCCGCGCCGCCACAGCGCCACGAACGAAGGCGCGGAACGATGACGCCTCGGCGCCGACTGAGGCGAGATCCGTCGGGAACGGACCGCGGTTCGCTGGGTCATTCGCGCCGAGCGCGCCCAGCTCATCGCCGTAGTAGATGCACGGCGCGCCTGGGAGGGCGAGCTGCAGAAGCGTTGCAAGTTGTGCCGCCGCCGCGCTGCCGCCCACGATGCTGCGTAGTCGCGGTGTGTCGTGTGAGCCGAGTAGGTTCAACTGCACCGCCGTGGTTGCTGGGTGATACCAGCCCATGATCTCGGTGAGCTTTTCCGCAAACTCCGCCGCGTTCAACTCTGGTCGCTTGTATGTGTCGTTGTGGTCACCTAGATCGCGTGCCAGTCGTCCGCTTCCGGCGTACCCAAGGATCGCCTCAGTGAGCGGATAGTTCATCACCGCATCAAAGCGATCACCGGTGAGCCACGCATCGGCGCGCTTCCAAATCTCGCCAACGGTGTACGCCTCAGGGTTAATCGCGCGAACACGCGTGCGGAACTCCTGCCAGAAGCTCGCATCGTCAATCTCTTCTGGAACATCGAGTCGCCAGCCGTCGGCGCCAAAGCGAATCCAGAACTCGGCCGCCTGCAGCAGGTGCTCCCGCGCCTCGGCGTTACCGACGTTGATCTTTGGGAGCGCAGGGAGCTGCCACCACGCCTTGTAGCCAATGCCTGTCTCCAGGCTGCTTGCGATGCCTCCACCTGCGCCACCACTCTGCTTCGCGTGCCAATCCGCCGCTTCGGGGTAGGCAATCAGCGGGCGATCACCGCGCAAGAACGCCTCGTCGGTATAGAACCAATCCACGTAGGGCGACTGCGCGCCGTTTTCAAGTACATGGTGGAAGGGCCAGAATCCGCGACTCGCATGGTTGAAGACACCATCAAGAATCACGCGCATGTTGCGCGCGTGTGCGGCATCAAGCAGTTCGCGCAGCGCCTCGTTACCGCCAAGCATCGGATCAACGTTGAAGTAGTCGTACGTGTGATAGCGATGATTTGATGCGCTGGAGAAGATCGGACAGAGGTAGAGCGCCGTAATGCCAAGCTCTTGCAACTCGCCGAGTCGTTCAGTAATGCCGCGGAGATCGCCACCTTTAAATCCGTGGCGCGTTGGTGGGGTGTCCCATGCCTCTAGCGGCCCGGGCGGCTGCGTTTGCGCAGAGCGCGCAAATCGGTCAGGAAAGATTTGGTAGAAGACGGCGTCGCGCACCCAGGCTGGTGTGTTGGGCCCCGCGGGCCGTTGCGAACTCACCCCTTGACCGAGCCGACCGCAAGTCCGCTCGTGATGAAGCGCTGGCTCAACAGGTAGACGATCGCCGGCGGCAGCGTGAGCATGATCGAGAAGGCCGAGACGAGCGGCCACGGAATCGCCGACGCATATGTGCCTGTCATCGCCGAGAGGGCCATTGCCAACGTGAAGTCACGCGGCTGCGTCAGGAACATCCAGGAGTAGTAGAACTCCGTCCAGCCGCTGATGAATCCAAGGAACCCGGTAACAGCAATGGCCGGCAGCGCGAGCGGCAACACGATGCTCCGGAAGATGCGCGCCTGGGATGCGCCGTCGACTGCGGCCGCCTCCTCTAGTTCGCGCGGGATCGTATCGAGGTAACCCTTCAAGTTCCAGATCGCAAAGGGGAGAGCGCCCGAGACGATCGCAATGCCGACGCCAAGTTGCGAATTGCGCAAATTGAACGCGCCGAGGATCGGCAGGTCAAGCTTGATCCCGTTCAGTGTGACGAAGAGCGGCGCGAGTGTGGCGACCGCTGGCAGCATCAGCACGCCAAGGATGACCAACATGATGAAGGTGCGACCGCGGAAGGCGAGGCGGCTCAGTGGGTAGGCGGCGAGCACGCCAAGCCCAACGCTTGCGAGCGCCGTGCCGCCGGCAATCTTGAGTGAGTTGAAGGCGAGCTCAAAGAATGACACTGGGTTGCTCGTTGGGCGTTCGATCACCTGTAGATACGCCTCGAAGGTCGCATCTTTTGGAATGAGGTTGAGGCCATCTGGGCGAATCAGGTTGAGTGGCGAGAGCGAAACGCTAAAGACCCAGATGATCGGGAAGAGCACGGTGATCAGGATGCCCAGGGCGGCAAGCTGCAGCCCGATCTTGGTGAGCAGGGAGGGCTCCCGGAACGAACGGCGCTTAGAAGTCGTCATATCGCGCCGTCGCCTTCGAGATGCGGTTGGTGATCAGGCTGATCGTGAGCAGGATGACAAAGAGCACCACGGCGAATGCGGCGCCAACGGCATAGAGCTGTCGCTCGTTGACGAGTCGATACGCCTGAGTGACGAGCAGCTCGGTGCGACCGAACGGCCCACCCGAGCTCATGAAGTAGGCGAGGCTGAAGAGGTTGAAGGTCACCACAAAGCCATAGATGGCGAACGGAACCATCGCCGGTCGTAGATAGGTGAGGGTGATCGTCTTGAACGAGGCCCACTTGCCCGCCCCGTCGATCTCCGCCGCTTCATAGAGGTCCTTCGGGATCGCCTGCAGTGCACCAGTTGCAACCACCGCGTTCAGCGGCCAGCCGAGCCAAATGTTCGCAATCAACATGGCGTAGTAGCTGAGAGGAAGCGGCACAAAGCTGATCGGATCTTCAACCTGGCGCAGCCAGTCAATCGAGAAGGTTTCTGGCGGAATACGGAAGACCTGACCAACGAGCTCTAGCAGCATGTTCACGGCACCTGCATCCTGGTTGAACAGGTTTCGCCATGTGGTTGCCACCACAATCGGCGGAATCAACACGGGGAGTACATAAAGCGCACGATAGATGCGCTTGAACTTCAACCCTGGGTGATTCAACAGGAGCGCAATGGCAACGCCGAGAATGATGTGAATGGTGACATTACTCAGCGCCCAGAAGATGTTGTAGAGGAAGAGTCGTAGGAACGAGTAGTTCGGAATAGATAGTTCGCTCGTCAGAATCTTGACGTAGTTCTCAAGCCCAACCCAATCAGGAGCGGGTGCACCTTGACGCAGGTTCGCGAGACCGTAATCGGTGAACGACATCCAAAACTGGAAGATGAGTGGATAGATGGTGACGATCGCCATGACGACCATGGCCGGTGCAAGGAACATGTAGGGGGTTAGCGAGCGGCGATTGATGCGCGTCAGAATGCTCACCGTACCTCCCTCTCTTCTCTCCCCTGGGTAGCAATCGGGGCGGGAGCCGAAGCCCCCGCCCCAATCGCGGTTACACCTAAGCGGCTAGCTCGACGCTAGCAGTCGATTATGGCCAGAGGCCAGCTTCGACGTTTGCAGTCTCCATGGCATCGCATGCCGTCGAGGCTGCATCAGCACCTGCGGCGCCGGTCTGAAGGACGCTGTCCCACGCCGAGCCGAAGTTGCCCCAGTAATTGTTCATCCAGGCCTCGACCGGTCGTCGGGTACCCGTGGCCGTCGCAGCTGCGAATGCCTTGGTTACCGCGTTCTCAACCGTGACGGCGGTGGATGCTGGCACGTGCGCAGCCTGGTCCACCATGATCTGCGCGTATGCAGGCGAGGCAAGGATCGAGGCAACCTTGATTGCCAACGGCTTGTTCATACCTGCTGCGTTGATGTGCCATCCGTCAACACCGACCATGCCCACTGAAGGGAGGCCGTTGACGCCAGCTGGGAATGAGGCAACCTGCGTGCCCGGGCGGGCCTTCAGGTAGTCCGCAAGAACCCAGTTGCCGTTGAACATCACGTCAACTTCACCGTTCATGTACTTCTGTCCAAGGTCGCCATCAGCGTTGTCTACAACTGCGCCAGCAGCCTTAAGGCTCTTGACGTAGTCCATAGCGTCGCCGATGCCCGTCCCGCTGAAGCAGGCGGCGTGACCGGTGCTGTCAAAGATCGAACCGCCGAAGGCCTTGTAC